>JAOUJW010000026.1 GCA_029882975.1 Gammaproteobacteria bacterium | reverse complement strand
AAACAGCGTCGGTTTTTGTCACCGAGACTTCCAAATTTATCAAACAACCCATTCGGTCCGGCCAAAGAGTTTATGCAAAAGGCGGAGACTTAGTGATTCTGGGTGCTGTTAACCACGGTGCCGAAGTAATGGCTGATGGTAATATTCATATTTATGCACCGCTCAGGGGTCGAGCGTTGGCCGGATTGGATGGCAACAGTGAGTCCAGGATATTTTGTCATAGTATGGAAGCGGAGTTGGTGGCTGTTGCCGGGAATTACCGCGTTTTTGAAGATAAAGTCCCAGCAGATCTGTATAAAAAATCCGTGCAGATTTATCTGGAAGGTGAACAATTGAAAATTATTACTCTCGACTGATGAGGATTAGTCATACTATGGCAATTAATTTTAGTGTAACCAAAACTTGTGGGAGGCTGCCATGGCCACAATAATTGTTGTGACCTCTGGTAAAGGCGGTGTGGGTAAAACCACAACCAGTGCCAGCGTTGCGACCGGATTGGCTAAGAAAGGCTATAAAACGGTTGTCATTGATTTCGACGTCGGTTTACGTAACTTGGATTTGATTATGGGTTGCGAACGCCGCGTTGTGTATGACTTTGTCAATGTGATTCAGGGCGAGGCTTCGTTAAAACAAGCTTTGATCAAGGACAAGCGTCTTGCCAATCTGGAGATTTTACCTGCGTCACAAACCCGAGATAAAGACGCCTTAACTCTGGATGGAGTCGGTGCCATTTTGGATGAATTACGGCAATCCCACGACTTTGTGATTTGTGATTCTCCAGCGGGTATTGAGGCTGGTGCCGTCATGGCAATGTATTATGCGGATGAAGCAATTGTCGTCACCAATCCGGAAGTCTCGTCAGTACGGGATTCGGATCGCATGTTGGGTATATTGCAAGCTAAATCCAAACGTGCCTTGGAAGGCTTGGAGCCCATTAAAGAGCATCTATTAATTACCCGTTACGACCCCAATCGGGTTCAAGATGGTGAAATGCTCAGTATCGACGATATTACCGATTTGCTGGGCATTAAATTGGCAGGAGTGGTTCCTGAATCAACCACGGTCCTGCAGGCTTCCAATTCGGGTATTCCGGTTATCCACGATGAATCCAGTCCCAGTGGTATGGCATATCAGGACCTGGTGGCTAGAATCCTGGGAGAAGAGCTGAGTTTCAGATTTCTAGATCCGGAAAAGAAAGGTTTTCTCAAACGCTTGTTTGGAACTTGATATGGCTTTACTAGATTATTTATTACGCAAAAGGAAAAAGTCCGCGTCTGTTGCTAAAGAACGGCTACAGATTATTTTAGCTAGAGAGCATGGTGATCGTTCCGGTCCCGATTATTTGCCGGCCCTGCGACAGGATATTCTGGCGGTGGTGGAAAAATACGTGGTTATTGATCATGATCAGATTCAGGTTACCGTCGAGAAGGATGGTAATTGTGAAATACTGGAATTGAACATCACGCTGCCGGAACCAGCGGTAAAACAAGCTAAAAGAGCCTGAACCAAACAAGTTCGTGGATACTTTCTTGCCCAGCGCTTCTTAGGCGCTGGGCTGACTCCTGCAAAGGCCTAAACCGGTCATCGCGGTCGGGACTGGCATGTGTGTTAGCGACCACTTAGTAACCTACTCGTTACCAATTAACCCCTGATCAATCGCCCTGATCAATCGATTAGCTTAGCCGGGCTATTTGCTTGCGTAGCAGCCGCAACCTCCGCTTCTGCCACTGTTTCTTTCGGCAACTTAGACACTTCCGGGGTTTCTTTTTGTACCACCTTGGGGAATTTAACCACTGTGCCGGGAATGATTTTATTCAGTTCCAGGTCCGGGTTGTATTGTCGCAACAACCAAATAGGTATCTTGTATTTCCTTTTTGCCAGGAACCAAACAGAATCGCCCCGGCGTATGGTATGTTTGTCTGACCCGGTGATTTCAAACTCTTGAAAAAATGCCTCTTGCAAGGATTGGTGATAGGATTTACGCCGTTTTTCAAATTCATCCTTGCTCACTTTAGAAAATACCAATTTAATTTTTTTACCGATAATAACGGGTTTTCCGTAACGCAGGCGGTTAATCCGGCGTAACTTACTGGCCGTCACTTTGAGCCAATCGGCATAATGACCTAAGGTTTCCGCCGCTTGAACCACAATAGTGGCGTTTTTCGTAACAGAATAATCCGTTGGGTCTGCTGCCAGATTGGTATCGGTATTGTTCTCAGGAAAGGCAGTGCCCTGGTCCAGCGCTTCCATTTGCTTATCCAAGACCTGATCCAGCGTCAGCTCTTTTTTCACGCGCGGTTCTTCTACCGGCTGAAGTTTCGCAACTTGTTCCACCGTCTTGTCATCCAACTGATCTACATCGGTACTGGCTGCTACGGTTGTTTCGTCAGCGACTTCGGTATCAGAAACCACGATCACATTTTCAGAAATCGTTTCATCGGTTTGGATTGCATCACCTCCAATGGCGCCGGAGGATAATGATTCATCGTTTTGTACAGAACCCGTTGCTTCAGCAGTTGTAGTTTCCGTTGCTTCAGCAGCTGTAGATTCCGTTGAGTCCTCAGTTTGCGCTTGGTCCACTTCAGCTGTAGCGGCTTGTTCCTGCGCTTTTTGGTCCAGTGCCGCCACCGCCGTCTCGGGGGTGTCTGACGTAGTAACGGTTGTTGGCGATTCTTCTTTTACACTATCTGCCGTGGCAACCTGCGTGGGTGTAACCTCATTCGCTTGCGGTGTTTTCGCTGCAATAGTTGTGGCTGCGGGATAGGGTTTCAACCGGAGTTTCTGACCCGGATAGATTCGACCTTTTCGACCCAGGTTGTTATAGGCCAGAATATTTTTCGCTTTGAGCTTATGGCGCCGTGCGATTCTATCAATGGTATCGCCGCGACGAACTTTGTATATTCCACTTTCCGGAATAGACAAGGGTGAATCCGGGGCCTGCGCCAGCATAGTCCTGGAGCCTTTTTGTGGTAACCGTAACCGTTGTCCCACCCGGATTCGGTGGCGGCTGCGCAAATTATTCACGGCCATCAAATCCCGAATTTGCACGCCATAGCGGCGGGCGATATTGGACAAGGTTTGGCCACGACGGACCTTATGGTAAATATCCCGTTTTTGTCGGGCGAAAAGGCGCGAGGCTTTGAGTTTGGACTGCAGCGTGACCACATCCGCCGGCATATCGTTTTTGCCAATACGAATTTCATAACCCTTAGGCACATATTTTTGTTTGCGCCAGACCAGGGGACGTAATCCGGGATTTTTTTGTTGCAAGTAAGATACACTGAGTCCCAGCGCCTTGGAAATATCCGTAACATTCATATAACCGGGGACAGAGACCAATTCATCCACAATGGGTGGGTTGAGTTGAACCTTACCGAAGAATTTTTCTGCGTTGTGTTCCACTTCCACGGCAGCCAAGAAAGCCACGTAAAAGTTTCGTGAGGCAAATTTAAAGCTACGGCTTTTGTATTTACGCAAAATAGTCGTGATGTCGGTAGTGCCCATGCTCTGGGCGGCATTACGCATACCGGCAGCGCCGTGATTGTAAGCGGTGAGAGCCAAGGGCCAGGTACCGGTGACAGAATAATTATTTTCCAACAATCGCGCGGCAGCCACACTGGCTTTGAAAGGATCCATCCGTTCGTCAACAACATGATCCACGCGCATAAAGCGACGCCCGGTGGAGCGGGTAAACTGCCACAGACCGGCGGCGCCCACTTTGGAGTAGGCCTTGGGATTAAAAGACGATTCGACATGGGGTAAGGAAGCAATTTCCCGGGGGAGGCCCATATCATCCAAAGTTTTGATAATGTGATCTCTCCAAGCTCCAGAGCGTTTCAATCCGGCCAGGTATTTATCGGATTGACCCAGTTGAAATCGAATGTGTTTGGTAGCGGTTTTTAAGGTGTTGTTGTCCACATTTTCAGGCCACAAATCCAATACGCGTTTTTCATCTTGGCTCAATCCGGAGCGCTTACCGCTTGCCAGAGTGTTGAGTATTTTTTCAAAGCGATCTTTACGGTCTTCGATGTATTTTTGTTTGGCGCGGCGTTTAATGCCCTGAGGAACATTGATTTTCTCATATATAACACCCAGATAGCGGTCATCATGAATAAACCCCTGAGTGGTGTCGGCCTCAGTAAACACTTTTACCCAAAACCGAACATCCGCTTCGATTTCCGGTGGGCGTGGGAACAGATCAGGATCGGCAGCCAACGCCGGAAAAATGGCACTAATGCAGAATAGGAGGAGAACGCGAGATAGTGTGTGAACGCGAAAGAGTGCAGCAGTTCGTTGTTTCAAAATGTACATAGCGATGCGTCTTTTTTCGAATGAATTAATAAAATTGCGTTTATACGCAGCTAACTGCCAACCTGTTCCATTGTGAGATGGAAAAAGAATGAATGGGCATTGAGATATTACAGTCCCCGGTTGTTTGGAAATTTGACCTGCAATAGTAATAAAAAGTTTCCACATCTCCAAATGATTCAACGGCTTAATGCAGAACTGAGATCCAGGTCAAAGTTTGCTTCGTGGTAAATAGCCACCGACCCTACCTTATGCAATGTTTGTGTCAGCTTCTGAATTTCGAGGCAAAAAAGTCGGCCGGGAACATTTACTAAATGATTTCAGTAAGTTGAACAAGCTCACCGAGCTCTAATTAGTATACCGTTTTTACAGGGCGTTACAAGAATCGCGGCAGTGGCTGGCTTATTGGGGGGGAGACAGTAGAAGATTCAATTTTTGCAAGACTTCATCCTGATCCCATTCAATGCCGGCATTGACACCATAGTGTATGCGGCCATCCGGTCCAATCACAAACGTAGAAGGAAAAGCGATGACATTCCAGACGCCGGCCTCGCTACCGTCAACATCCAGTAAGACGGGAAAATCCACTTTCACTGTTTTCATAAATTCCTGGATAGTTTGGGTTTTTTCAGCATAGTTAATCGAAATCAGTTCAAACGGCTTCGCGGACATTTTGCTGCGCAAGCGGTTTAAAGAAGGGATTTCTTCTACGCAGGGGGCACACCAACTGGCCCAAAAGTTAATGACGGTAATCTGGCCAATGTAGTTTTGTCGGGTATATCGCTTCCCGGAAATATCGGGTAGATCAATAGGTGGCGGAACCGGTGTACCACGATAGGGTTTGAGTCTATTGTCCAAACCGGTGTGTTTCTGCCGCTGGATCTCGGTCCAGTCAGCCGCCTGCTGAGGCATAGGTGCGGATTGCAGTAACTTAATGGCATTGACAATACGCCTGGGAAGACGATCGAATTGCGGTTTTACAATGGGATTCTCCGGCTCAAAAAACACCGACCCAATATCCGGCAGTAAGTGGGTGTAGGTTTGAGAGCCCCCGCTGTGCAAGGCATCGACTAATTTGCTTAATTGCCAGCGGGTACCATGGGTGGCTCCCTGAAAAATATAAATGGGACTGTTGCTGGAATAGGTTATGGGGAGGTATTGCGGTTCCATGCCCAGTGGGGGAATGTTCTGGTAAAGGCTGGGCGAAAATAAAATCGAGCCCACCACTGCGGTATGACCTGTCTGTGCGTTTTGCTGTGTGCTTTGCCAAATCCGCATGCCTCTAAGTACGGGGACAGAGCCGTAGGAGCCTGCCATCAGCACGATTTTCTTCCCACTTTGCTGTCTCGCGATTTGGATCAAGTCTGCGACATGTTTGCCGTTCAGGCTTTTGATGGCATCGACCGAGCGAGGCAGAAACTGTGATTCCAATAAGTCGATTTGCCATACCTCGATACCGTTTTTGGCCAGGCGTCGCGCCATTTCCACATGACCGTCTCTAAAGCCATAACCGGAGGCAATCCATAAGATCAAGTAGTTGCCGGAACCCGGGTGTTTATTGATGAGGATGTCCACATCATCAGGGAGGGTTTCGGTGTGTTGGGTTTGGGCAGCGACCAAAAGCGGGACGGCACAGCTTAAAAGCAGAATTAAGCGAATGATTTTGAAATAATACAGCGACATGACGGTTCTACAAGTTTATAAAATGACCTAAGTGGAAACCAGCAACCGTATTGCACTGAGTTTGGTGCTGCTGGTGGATAAGGCTGACAAAATTTGTTGCATACGAAGCTGTAGCAACTCAATTTCCTCCTCACGCACACTTGGGTTCACTTTTTTTAGCGCCTCCATTCTCTCTATTTCGGTTAAGTTGATGTTTTTTGCATTCTTTTTAACGTTGTTTAAAAGTTTGGATGAATGGGTCAAGGCCACTTCTTCACAACTATGGAGTAAGTTTAGTATGAGTGGTTTGCGACTGGCCACAACTTCTTTGATGGTGTCTTTATCCAGCTCCATTGCCTGTACGTTTAGTTGTTGAAAGGCGGGATTCTCGCTGTAATTTTGCCCTTGTTCATCCATTAATACGCGAATCGGGGTAGGGGGCAAAAATCGCTCCATTTGCAGTTTTGCCGGAGCTACAGATTCAACGATGAATACACATTCCAGAAGCAGTGTACCGGCTTGCACCTGCGGGTGTTTGATAACGCTAAAGGCCGTGCTGCCAAACTCACCGCTGAGAATCATGTCCATGGCGGCTATAACAAAAGGATGCTCCCAGCTCAGAAAGACCATATTCTCGTGCACCAAAGCTGTATCCCGGTCAAATGTTACGGTCATGCCTTCTTCGGGAAGTTCCGGAAAGCTGGGTACAAGCATGTGGTCCGAGGGTTTAATGATGTAGGCACGATCGGAGTGGTCTTCAAACTCCACCCCAAACAAATGACAAATCTTTTCCAGGTGAATCGGCAATTCCGCATCCTGGTCCCATTGTTCAATGGCTTGAATCAATTGTGCAGAATTCTCTTTTCGATGCGAGTTTAGCTCCAGCAAGCGGTCTCGGCCTTGTTGTAACTGCTTCAGCGTTGTGCGGTGCAGCTCTTGTGTCTGTTGCAGTAGATCGGCCATCGCCTTGGATGTGGCGCCACGCTGAGTTTCCAACTGTTTATGCAGACGGGACTTTAGCTGGTTGAAAATGGTTTGTGCCGGAGCGCAGGTTTGGTTAAAGGCATTGATGCCTTCGTTGTACCAGCGAAACAAGGTGTGTTGAGCGGACCCACTAAGGTAAGGAACATGAATATCTATGGTTTGAGTCTGACCGATACGGTCCAGGCGGCCAATTCGTTGTTCCAATAAATCGGGTAAATACGGTAAATCAAAGAGAACCAAGTGGTGGGCAAACTGGAAGTTGCGGCCTTCGCTGCCGATTTCAGAACAGATCAAAGTGCCGGCGCCGCTTTCCATATCGGCAAAGTAAGCGGCGGCTCGATCCCGCTCCACTATGCTCATGCCTTCATGAAACACGCTGACACGGTGCCCGGATTTGGCTAAGGTTTTTTCCAGATCCAGAACCGTATTGCGATTGGCGCAGATGACCAACACTTTTTGCGGTTTCAATTCCTTTAATAAAGTCGCAAGCCAGGGTAAGCGCGGATCAATGTTGGTCCAATGACTTTGTATGGTGTCCAAGGTGGACCCCAATTCAAACAAGGTTTGATAAATCAGTTCCGGTGATAGCAACAATTGTTGTAATGGCGCCCGAATGGCTTTTAGAAATACCGTGTTCAGCTCTTTATCGCTCAACAATAGCTTAATGCATTGCTGATATTCCTTGACGGTCGGTAATTTGTATTCGTGCATTTGTCGTTGCGGGAATCCTGCGATGGCAGTGCGGGTGTTACGAAACAATACTCGGCCGGTACCGTGCCGGTCGATGAGCTGGTGTACAATAGCCTCCCGCGCGGCCGCAATTTTTGAGGTTTCCTTTTTGGCTTCGTTAAGTTGATTCAACGTAGCTTCATCATAGTCATCGCCCAGATAACGTTTTAATGCCTTTTTGGCAGTCACGCCGATTTTTTCACCATTTAAGACACTTAAGGCCGCTTTGGCTACCGGTTTGTAGCTTTCTTCTTCTTTGACAAAGGCTTCCAGAGTGTGAAACCGATTGGGGTCCAGTAACCGCAAGCGAGCAAAATGACCGGCGGCACCCAATTGTTCCGGAGTCGCTGTCAACAACAACATGGACGGGGTGGTCTGCGATAATTGATCCACCAATTGGTATTCCGCACTGGCCAGTTGTGGATCCCACTGTAGGTGATGGGCCTCGTCAACCACTAAGAGATCCCATTGCCCCTGTAACAGATAGTCGCGCCAATGTGGGTTTTGAATCAAAAAATCGATGCCACATAACACCAGTTGTTCCGTGTGAAAAGGATTGACTGCGGTTCCATCCGGGTCCAAATCCGCCGACTCCTCAATGGCCTCACAGCGCATTTCGTCAAAAATACTGAAACGCAGATTGAACCGGCGGAGCATTTCCACCAGCCACTGATGCACCAGGGTTTCCGGTACCAGCAAGAGTATGCGTTGCGCCTGACCGTTGAGCACCTGTTGATGCAAAATCAGTCCGGCTTCGATAGTCTTTCCCAACCCCACTTCATCGGCCAGGAGCACGCGTGGAGCAGGCCTTTGACCTACTGTGTGGGCAATGTATAGCTGATGTGGAATAAGGCCTATGCGGGGTCCATAAAGGCCTTTAACCGCTGTTTGGCTCAATCGGTACAATATGTCCTGACTCTTTAGTCGCAATTCAAACCAATGAGTAGGATCCACTTGGCCAAGAATTAAGCGATTTTTGGGTGAACTGTATTGAGTAAAATGTGCCAGCTCCATTTCAGGTAATTCTCGTTCCCGCTTATTGTCATCCAAACCGCAGTAAACAAATAAATCGTCACAGGTTTTGACGTGGGTAACGGTCATACTCCAGTTGTCTACACTTTGAACCACATCGCCTTCACCAAAATGTACACGGGTAATGGGTGGATTGTCGGCTGCGTAGACTCGGGTACACTGGGCGCCTGGATATTCGATGGTGACGGTGCGAAAGTCCACAGCGCTAACCTGGCCCATGCCCAAATCGGATTCGGTGTCGCTTTGCCAGCGTTGGCCTTTGATAAACTTAATCACGTATATAATATATGGTTATGTTGCTTGAAAAGGAGATAAATTCTAGTCAGAACTTCGATAGATTGCGACTACTTACGTCTAGAAATGTTAAAAAGTCCTTGAAAAACCAAAGAGCAAGGTGGAAAGGTTAAATATTAAACAATTTTTTGTTACAGAGGATTTAATATTTACCATAAAAACAAAGCATTACAAAATAGGTAAATTATTAATCAATAAATACAACAGCATAGCTGCATTGACTCCCACAGGGATATCTGGATAATGTTCTTCAAGTGCACTAGAGTTTAATTCAGAGAGTGAAGTTTCGGGGTGGCACTATCCGGTAGTTCGAGAGGGTTCGGGCCCGGGTTTTAAAGAAATAGTCGTGGTATTCAGTTACTGTCTGCAATTATACAATGAAGGATTCGAATTATTAAGTGCATGTAACAAGTAACTTTTAACTTTCTGGTTTGCCCGACAGTAGCCCAATTGGGGCGCAAGATCAGCAACGGGAGTCGGGGTATGGTTAGTAACTCTTTCCAAAAAGAAAAATTTAATTTTGAATTGTGGGCTGAATTATCTGTAAAAGATCCACAGGCGTTTGAAGAGTTGCGTCAGCAAACGGTGGATGAATTTATCGGTAGTGTGGCGGAAGAAAGACAGGAGCGTTTGCGGTGTCTACAGTGGAAAGTGGACCGTGTGAGGGAAACACAAAAAACTCCGTTAGCGGCTTGTGTGGCCATCTCGGATATGATGTGGGATTCATTAGAGCGTTTGAACCAGTTGTACAATGATTACGAAAGTGTCACAAGCGTGAAAAGCGGGAAGCGTGTTTTAACTCCCTTGCCTAGCGCCTCCGTGATTCCGTTTGGGGCACGCTAATAATAACGATTTGTTTTGCTGCTGCTTAAGCCCGGTTCGTCCGGGCTTTTTTCTTTTATAGGTTTTTTTCTTATATAATTGAATTTACTACCTAACAAGGAAATTGGGCATGGTAATTAAATTCATTATTTTCACTGTGGCTGTGTCTGTATTAGTAGCTTGTGACAAACCGTCGCCGGAACAATGGCGCCAGAAACAGCACTTACCGCCGGAAGGATTTGTGGGTAATGCTCAAAAGGGTGGGCAATTGTTTCATTCCATGTGCGCGCAATGCCACGGTGCAGCTGCAAAAGGCAGTGATCGTGGGCCGCCTTT
Organism: Gammaproteobacteria bacterium; assembly: GCA_029882975.1. NCBI lineage: Bacteria > Pseudomonadati > Pseudomonadota > Gammaproteobacteria > Gammaproteobacteria bacterium. Next base: position 66,100 of record JAOUJW010000026.1, on the reverse strand, counting down.
GGTGCACAAGGTGTACAATTCCAAACATCATGCAGATATTGCTTTTCATTGGGCTGTGCGTGATGGCGTGAAACAGCATCATTGGAAATTTGGAAATATGCCGCCTATTGCTATGTCACCTGAAGACACCGGGCATATTATTGCTTATATCCGGCAGAAACAAAGAGAAGCGGGAATTAAATAAGGCTCTCGTTGATCTGCAATGCCCGTCGTATATGTTCGGAACTGGGCTCCTGGTTTTCTCTTACCATAAGCAATAAAGCTTGAGCGTTGACTTCCTGATTGGGCGGTGCGTTGCAGACCGGCTCGCCCGACTCATCGATGTAGGCCAATGCGGTGCCGCATCCGGCCGACATCAGTAAAGACACGACCTGGCCCCAGGTTTGGTGTTTAACCTTAACCTCATAACGTTGCGGATGATCGCCGTCATGCATAAAAAGGTTTTCCAGAATTTTCTCTGAACCGGGCGCGGCAATGGCGCGTACCAGCAATTCCGGATAGGAGCGCACCGGGCGCAGTACCGCATGAGCGCCGGCGTTGACTAAGCGTTCGCGATTTTCATCATCAATACATTCGGCAATCACAAAAGCTTGGTTTGACCCCAATTCCTGAATCCGATGCAGGATGTCGAAAGTTAAAGCGTCTGAGGTAATGTCATACTCGTGTTTGGATAGCACCACGATATATTTGGCAGCACGAACGTTGACCGCTTCGAGGTTCTGTTTTTTATCCGGGTATCCGGTGTGATGTACTACGCGCAGTTTGCGCAGTTCTGTGGGTAATCCTTCCGGATACTGGCGTGTCAGTATCTGGATAGGAATATTTTTCAATTCCGGAATCATTCGAATCTGGGTAAACAAGCGTAAAAAATAGGCTGTACCCCCTGATGCCGGTGTGTTGATTATCAGTAAATGATCAACCATATCCCACTCCCAATTTCCTTCTAACATGCGTTTTTTTCGTTCCAGTCGGCCTTCGAAATATTCTCCGGCAAAATGTGCTAACACAAACACCCCACCAAAATACAGGACGATGATGGTGCTGATGCGACCTTCCACACTGGCGGCGGACAAGTCGCCGTAGCCCACCGTGGTTATAGTGGTCAGGGTCAGCCACAATGCATCCCCCAGTGAAAGATTTTCGAAGCGAATCATTAGCAGCGTGTGTGCCGCAATAAACACAGTCAGTACTGTAAAACTGCGGCGGGCGCTGCGCCAAATATCGATATCTGCCACGAACTTGGCGCGACTGCGCTGCCATTGTTTGAATAAGCCCGGAATCATCTTAAACCGTGTTCATTTGCTTGTTTAACATGGGTTTCTATTCAATGGGATCGATACATTTGGGGCTATTATTAGCTGGGCGGTTAACAAAACGATCCACTGCATAAGTGACCAGTTTCCCGCTTTGAGAGGCTTGTAACAACACAGAGGGATCATCGTTACTTAGCCATTCTTCGTAGTGTTGCGGCTCAATGAAAACCGGCATGCGGTCGTGAATTTGACATGTATCGGCATTAGCCTCTGTGGTTAAAAGGGCGCAGGAGGTGATGGATTGGCCGTTTTTTGGGTCAGTCCACAGTTCCCACAATCCGGCAAACGCCATAATTTGTTTATCCTGCCTTTGTATATAGTAGGGTTGCTTGCCGGTTTCAGTTGCTGTCCATTCGTAGTAACCGTCCGCGGGTATGAGACAGCGGCGCTGCTTGTAAGCGGCGCGAAAGGCGGGTTTTTCCTTTACCGTTTCTGCCCGCGCATTGATCATCGGGGCATTTTTGGGCAAGGTTTTCATCCAAAAGGGTATCAGGCCCCAACGCAGGATACCGGCTTCGCGTCCGGATGCGCCGCTTCGAATCGCCAGTACCGGTTGAGTCGGTGCGATATTATAGGAGGCCTCCAGTTCCGACAGCTCCGATTGGGCTTCGAATTGTTGCAGTACTTCCATTATAGTATGAGACAGGGTGAATCGTCCGCACATAATCAATTAGACATCCGTATTAATTTTTCCGTGGTTTTTTTGTGTTCGTTGTTGATGTTCTTGTTGCGATTGTAAAAACTGATTTTGGCTATAGTGTATCGCAAACTGTTTTGCGGTACGCCCGCTTTTTGAGCCTCGGGCAATGGCGAAACGGTTCGCTAAAATGTGCAATGTGTGTCGGTCAGTTTCATGGGGGAGGTAGTGATCTACCAGGCGTAAATAGCTTTGTGTGTCCGGCGCATAAAAAGACAGCCATAAGCCAAAACGGTCCGCTAAAGAGGTTTTTTCCTCAATGGTGTCGCTAAAGTGAATTTCGCCCTGATCGGAGAAGGACTCTAGATTGTCCTGCATAAATTGAGGCATCAAAAGCCGCCGATTGGAAGAGGCATAAATCAGGACATTGTCCGGAGGCACTTCGATGGAGCCTTCCAAGACACTTTTCAGGTGTTTGTATTGGGTTTCCTGAGGGTCGAAGGACAGATCATCGCAAAAGATAATAAACTTAAACGGCTGTTCACGGATGGTATCCACTACGTCCGGAAAAAATGCTAAATCATCTTTATCCATTTCAATCAAGCGTAAGCCTTTCGAACTTAGTTCATTAAAAATCGCTTTGATGAGGGAAGACTTGCCCGTACCTTTAGCACCCCACAGTAAAGCGTGATTGGCAGGATGGTTGTTGACAAAACTATGGGTATTGCGCAGTAATTGGGACGTTTGTGTGTCAATGCCTACCAGGTCATCTAAGCTGATCGTATCTGTGTTTTTAACAAAGCGAAGCGACTGGGAATGTTTGCGCCATACAGCGGCTTTGTACACCGCCCAGTCTGTTGGGGCATTGGGATCTGACATGTTAAGCGATTGATCAGAATTTGCTTTAACGTTGCTCCAGGGCGTTTTCTTGTTTGTTTGGGGTAACGGGTGTTTTGTCTGTTTTGGATGGGGATGTTCGGGCGATGGTAGCTTTGCATTTTTCAATGGCAAGAAACATTGCGTCGGAGCCGAATTTATGATTTGAAACCATATTGAGTGTAATGACACCTTCGGTTCGGGAAGTCCAGCGGTAACCCAGGTCGACGGATTTGGGAAAGTAGGGTGTGGAGGAAAGCGCCCATTTATCTTCGTCCGCGATGTAGCATAGCCACAGCATTTTGTTCCGGGACTGAACCGGCCTGCGGTAGTACAACATATAACCGTGTTCACTGGAACGGCTGATTTTTTCTCCCATTTCTACCACCTCTTTTTTATGTGCGATCCGTAACACGATTCTGGGTAATTAGTTGAGGAAACTTTACTTAACTATACAAACTGATTAATAAAATGTGTAGGGGTTTTTTTTATTTCCTGCCAATAGGATATACTCAATTGCTGGAATGAGGAGCTTCATATAACTAAAAAAGAAAAGGATCAACAGTTATATCTTTCGTTCTTAATAAAGATGTTGTGGTTTGAAATGATTTGGAGAGCATAATGAACAAATTGAGTTTTTTTGCCGCACTGTCTTTGGTTGCGGTTTTTATCAGTTCCAAGGCTATGGGACATGAGCCACTTTTGGAGGAAGACAAAGCCAAGAAACAGCGCTATCAGATATTTATTGCGGAGCACAATGCGATTGTTCGTGGCAATTCTGTATCGATGAAATCTATTTTCAAAATTGATTTGGAAACGGGGACGGTATGGCGTTATCGTCAGGGCGTAGATTCTAAGGGTAAGCCTTACGAGGAATTTTTCGAGGTGCCAAATCAGTAGACAGGGGCGAATATGGTATGTGATTTGCAAACTGTTTGTTTTTAGGGGTTGATGTTATAGTTGATATCTCATTAAATATCAATTAGATAGATAACACCGGATAGAACATGACTGAAGCACCGGAAATTTTTATTTCCCATTCCATCATAAGCAATTCCAAGCGCGTGAATGGTAGCAAAGACCATTTTAGACAAGCCATCATAGGCCTGATTCATGCGGGACATGTGGTAGCGGCTTATGAACAAACCACTGATAGGCCCACCATCGTCTTTAGAGATGCCGCCAGTTTTGAGTATTGGTACGATAACTTCGCTCGGATTCAGGGTTGGGTTGTACCGGAGCTGCCGCAGCAGACACAAAGGGATGTTACGGACTATTTCAATTGCGCGCGGATTGAGTAGAAAAATCAGCCTGGTTTTCCTGGCATTCAAGCTTACTGCTGAGCGTTTGGGCCGATTTCGTTCAACACTTTGAAATTTCAAGTTAAATATATTAAAAACGATGGCGAATTGCGTCATGATCAGGTAGGTTTGAAGGTTTGGGAGTGATAAACTGTATCTTGGACCCGGACGGGTGGCCTATGTATCAGTAAGGCAAAAATGTTACAGTAAAGCAATAACCTTGGCCCTCCTTAGTAGAGTATTCAAACGTTGTGTTTTTCAGAAGTTATCGAATTGAATTAGAGCAAATCAGGTGAGTTCAAATAGTATCAGTGGCACACTCCCGGAAGGTTACCGCCTTCATTGGTATGAGTTTAAATCTGTGCTGGGTCGCGGCGGATACGGTATAACCTATCTTGCTGAGGATACGAATCTTGACCGAACAGTTGCCATTAAAGAGTATTTACCTACCGATTTTGCCGCCCGCAAGGGGGATAATACGGTAGAACCCTTGACCGGAGAGCAGGGAGAATTGTTCCGTTGGGGGTTGAACAGTTTTTTGAAGGAGGCAAAAACTCTCGCTAAGTTTAATCACCCCAATATAGTCCGTGTCGTGAGTGTGTTTGAACACAACAACACTGCCTATATGGTCATGGAGTACGAACAAGGTGAAGATTTAGCCAGTATCTACAAAAAACGCTCAGGAAATTTTACTGAAGCCCAATTACTGGATATTTTTGTACCCATTCTGGATGGCTTGGCTTTGGTTCACACTGAAGGTTTTATCCATCGCGATATTAAACCGGCAAATATTTTTATTCGTAAGGACGATTCTCCCGTATTGTTGGATTTCGGTTCAGCCAGACAAACAGTGGGAAGTCAGACACGCACGCTTACCAGCCTGGTGACCTACGGCTATGCCCCTTTTGAACAATATAATGAGGGCAATGGTAAACAAGGTCCCTGGACAGATATTTACGCACTGGGAGCAACACTCTATTACGGTATTGTTGGGCGCAAACCCGAGGATGCGCTTAATCGAGGGTCCTACTTTCTCAACAACAAAGCGGATCCCTACACGCCGGTTTGTCAAATTGCCACCGATCGTTATTCTCGAAACTTTCTCCTGTCGATAGACAATGCATTGATTTTTAAAGCAGAAAATAGACCACAAAACATATTGGCATGGGCTGATATGCTATTGGGAACAACCCAAGCACCGGAATTGCCTGCCTATATGTTGGAAAACCCACAAGCCGATGATCATGTGGAAACGACCATTATCATGTCAATGGATTCCGGACCTTCACAAACTGATTCCGCCCAAGCCAATCGAGGCCTGATCGATGTAAGCGGCCGACGTTTGGTTCGTTCCGAAGCCGATAAAACCATTACGAGTCCGTCGCAACAATATGTAGCCACGGAGCAGTTGAGTGAATCTGCGGTTATTGAGGCTGTGACTGAGGCACAAGCCCAGGCACATGCTCAAGCTCAGGCTCAGGCTCAGGCTCAGGCTCAGGCTCAAGCACAAGCCCAGGCGCATGCAAAATACAACCAAAACACCACCGCGACAGTGGTTAGAAATGAGTACGAAAGAAACGCGACAAAGCCAAAATCCGCCGTGCGCCTTCCAGTGGCTGCCGCGCTGTTGGTGGGCATTGTTACATTCGGCGGTTTCTGGATTTACAGCTTGGATGCTCCGCAAGTGACACCGGTGTCCGCTGAGCAAAAACAAATAGCGCATTTAATCGAACAGGCGGACAAGGCGTTTGCAGCCGGTCGATTAGTGTTTCCGGAAGGAACTGCTGCGGCTTATCGTTATTTGGAAGTATTGGAACTCGAGCCTAACAATCCTCTGGCTAAGCAGGGGATGGACAAGGTACTGAACCATCTGTCCAAGAAGGTAAGCAATAGCATAAGTCATGACGATATTGTGCAGGCCGAAGCGCTGGCTCGAGTGATGGTGGAATTGGCGCCGCGGTCAAACATTGCTTTAACGGCTCAGTCTTTGGTTAAAGATGCATTGCGTCAAAGTAACCGAAATGTGGACAACGTATTGGCTGCTGCGCGCTCCGATTTTATAGCCGGACGTATTGTGGCCCCTGAAGGGGATAATGCCCTGGAAAAATTCCGTCAGGTTTTGCAGTTGGATCCAAACAATGAATCGGCCATAGTGGGGATCAAGGAATTGTTGGCTTATTATCGTAAATTGGCTGAAACCAACATCAGCCGCGGACAGCTGACCAAGGCTCAGGCCCATATCAATAATATTGCCATAGTGGATCCCCGCTCTCCTGAAGTTCAACGCTTACAGCAGCTTGTTAACTCAACGCGTGAATCTGCTGACAAGAAAAACCGCGTTAAATCCCTGCTGTCTCAAGCGCAACGGGAATTTAGTCGAGAAAATTACTTTTCAGTATCCGGCACCAGTGCGCTGTCCTTCTACCAGGAAATCCTGATTTTGGAACCCCGGAATGAAAGCGCAAATAAGGGATTGGCGCATATAGAAAAGCACTATAGGGGGCAGTTGAATCGGTTTATTCAGCAGGCCAGGTTAGATCAGATTGAGGTCTTGGTTAAGGAAATCAAAGCGGCATTTCCCGGATCCGAATTGGCTGATGAGGCAGTTCGTAAATTGAGCAACCTGAAACAGGCGGCACAACCCCGCGAGAATACACCGCTGGAGATTACTCCCCTGACCCCATCCAAGCCCGGTGTGGAAATAGCCGGTGAAATTATGGGACGGTATAAGGCGGCATTGGAAAAACGTCTTATTAGCGATGTGCAGAGTCTTAGTGAGTTTCAGCCCGGGCGCAAAGAATTTATCAATCAATTCTTGAGTCACTATAAATCCTTTGATGTAACGGTTACCGGTTTCAAATACATTGCCAGAGACCGAAAAGCTCTTGCCAAAGTGCAACTAACGGGCTTGGTGGATAAAAGCGGCTACTCGGTCAGACCCGGAGCCTGGGGTACTTTTGGCATTGAAATCAAGCAAAACCGTGCAGGTGACTGGCGGGTATTTTGGTAACTTCGAGTTCCGCTCAATGCATCGGTTCTTCGTATATACGACTACCTATATAGTTGATATCCCTAAATAGGCGGCTTTTGTCGCTAATAATTTCGTTAATTTCATGATAAATGCTGGATACGGAAAAATTGTCCGTGATTCGAAACATAGTCTCGTAGTGGCTGGTGAAACCGGCCCGAGTGAAATCTGCTGTGCCCAAATACGCAACCGTACCATCAATTACATAAATTTTTGAATGGACAAAAATCTGGTTGCTGGTGAGCTTGTCGGCGTAGGGGGAAGCGATGACGTGGAACGGCATATTTGGTGTGTAGGAATAGCTGTATACGCGGATACGATTGATTAAGTAAAATAAAAACAGACTTACCGGGATGGCGGCGTAGGCCCACAACAACAGATCATGAGTAATAAGTTCTGCATACCATCCCAAACTCAAGCCCAATAAGAGTAATAAATACCCTAAAATCATACCCCCCAAACGCAGCCGCCGATTTTTAACATTGGTGTGCTGAGATTGTTTGATCAGTTTTCGGTAAATGTGTTTGGCACCGTTTTTTCCTTCAAAATTCGTGCTGGTGATTAACATTACGTTAACCCCTTGCCGATGCTTTGATAGTAATAAATCTACATTTTCTTTGGATACAAAGGGCGTCACCACCAGAACGGTTTGTCGAGCATGGAGCATATCGTTGTAAACATTGCCCCCTGCATTGGTTCCCAGGTAAAGAAAACAGTTGTTTACAGGTAAATTCAACACAGTCTGATTCCTAATAATGCAACTGAGTGGGTATTGTAATTTAATGATGATGAAAGGGAAGGGGGTAGGAGGGGTAATATGCACACTTTAAGATAGGGATATGAATAAAAATAGAACAGTTTCGGAGCCTCTGGAAAGAAGCGATTCGGTCCAATTGTCCTACGACCGGTACTACTTTTGGAGCAGAGTTATTCCGCTTCCAAATAATGTACGCTGAACAATTCCTGCTCATCAGTCCAGACTTTGGGGTTATGAAACCCTGCTTTTTTGGCCAGAGCATGAAATTCCTCTACGTGGTATTTGTATGAGTTTTCGGTGTGTATGGTTTCGTCCTTGAGAAATTCAAAAGTTTCCCCAGCCACTTGTACTTGTTGATCCGAGGTGCTGACCAGATGCATTTCAATTCGGCCAAGATCTTCGTTGTAAAAAGCTTTGTGGTCGAATCGGTCTAAATCAAAATCCGCATCCAGATCTTTATTCAGGCGTGAAAGTAAATTGAGATTAAATGCGGCGGTTAGGCCTTCGGAGTCGTTATAGGCGGCATTGAGTATGGCGGATTCTTTTTTTAAGTCCACACCAATCAGCAAACCTCCGCCTCGCTCCACCATGTCTGCCATGTTTCCCAGAAATTCAACAGCATCAGCAGGTTCAAAATTCCCTATACTGGAGCCGGGAAAAAAGGCCACTTTAGGCCCGGTTTCATCCACCGCAGGTAATGGAACAGGCTCGGTAAAATCGGCGCACACGGCATGCACCTCCAGCCAGGGAAATTCGCTTGCCAGTTTTCGTGCTTCTTGTTTCAAATAGGATTTTGATATATCAACCGGTAAATAGGCTCTGGGTTGAATGGCATCTAATAGTTGGCGGACTTTTTGGCTGTTGCCACTGCCGGGTTCCACCAGCACACAGCCTGTATCAATACAACCGGTGATTTTTTCCATGTTGTCCTTAATAATACTGTGCTCAGTACGGGTTGGGTAATAATCATTGGTTTTACATATGGCATCAAATAGGTGCGAACCCTTTTCATCATACAAATATTTGGGAGATATTCTTCTTTGCTCCGGGTTCGACAAACCCTGTAACACTTCCTGGCGGATGTTTACCGCCGGCGGGTGTAAATCATGAAAGACAATGTCCTGTAAAATAGGGGTGTGCATTATGCTATATCCTCGGCTAGTCGAAATCCGCAAAACTGCCAACGCTCGTGTGGGTAAAAAAAGTTTCGATATGTGGCACGCAGGTGATCTGCCGGGGTGGCGCAGGAGCCACCCCGCAGAACGATTTGGTTACTCATAAACTTACCGTTGTATTCGCCCAAGGGGCCAAATGCTTGTTTATAACCAGGGTAGGCGCAATAGGGGCTTTGAGTCCATTCCCATACATCGCCATACAATTTAGCCATAGTATGTGTTTCATAGAGCGCATTGGGTTGTAAATAGCCGGTGTCGCGAAAATTTCCTGCTATTGGGTATTGCCTGGCAACGTACTCCCATTCGGCTTCCGTCGGTAAGCGTTTCCCGGCCCAACGAGCATAAGCAAGCGCTTCATAGGCGCTGACGTGACACACAGGGGCATGCCAATCGATGGGCTTCATGCCGGCCAAGGTCATATACCACCATTCACCGTCACGCTGTTCCCAATATAATGGAGACTGCCAACTGTTATGATGTAGAGTTTTCCATGCATCAGAAAGCCAGTATTCGGCATTGTGATAAGCACCGTCTTCCATAAAGGCCAAATACTCTGCGTTTGTTACGGGTCTTGAAGCTAATTTAAAACTATTGAGGAATACGGTGTGTCTGGGGTATTCATTGTCGTAGGCAAACTCTTCGTATGCAGTCCCGGCCTTGGCTTTTGCTCCCATGTTTGTCAGACCGCCACTTACTTCCAGCCATTGAAACTTGGGGCTTTCAGCGCAAACACCGGGTAACTCGGTATATACCGGTCTTAGCGGGTTATAGGAAAAAGCATGTTTAATATCGGTGAGTAAAAGCTCCTGATGTTGCTGCTCATGGTGCAGGCCCACGATAATGCGCCGAGTAATTTCTGCCATGTCCGGATGCGATGGGTTAGTGAGCAAAGTCTCAACGTGTCTATCAACATATTCGCGATAGGTAAATATTTGTTTGACGGTTGGTCTGGATAATTGTCCTCGCTCCGCGCGCGGGTGATAGTGACCAATACTGTCATAGTAGGAGTTAAACAGATCTGAATAGAGCGGATGGTATTCTCGGTATGCTTGAAAAAATGGTTTCAAGATCAGGGTTTCGAAAAACCAGGCAGTATGCGCTAAATGCCATTTGGGTGGACTGACTTCAGGGCAGGTTTGTATTCCATAGTCTTCTATTTCCAGGGGCTCACATAATTGAACGGTCTGTGAGCGGATTTTGCAATATTGTTGCAATAATTCCTGAGCCGTTTCCCTGTTCCTGCTGCGAACTTCCATGACTGTCATGAGTTTATAGTTTTATTGAATGTAAGGGAACTTCCGCTTAACTCTGTGAATTATACCTGTCGCCATATCCACACCGAAATTAATCAAAGGTTCTGTAAAAAAATCAGCATTATCTTAACGTATTACCGTTAAGGTTTAAAGTGAGCGGAGATTTTCTTTGTTTCATGTAATGACATTGCTTGGCTTGTGAGCTGTTTTACTATTTGGTACAAAAATTGATGTTACTGGATGTGCCAAAAAGTGACACAGTTCCTTAATTTAAAAGAATTCTTGAACCGCTAAAGGCTGTAATCGGCACAGCCGATATAGCTCCATACAACAGCTTAGCAAGCACATTTAGCTTCAAGTTTCAGCAATTTAGTTACGCGAATTCTACGAGGATTATCCATGGGCTTTTCTACGCGAGTAATTACGATTTTTTGTGTTTTTCTTTTATCCGCATGTGGTACGGGAATTAGCGGAATGGTTCGTTTGGTGGATTACAACAACCAGGAAGTACCTAACGCGAACGCCGAAGGTATTGTCGTCAATATGATTAACACCTCGCTTCCCATTGAGGAAGCGTCATACTCGGTCAGAACCGGGAAAAGTGGGAAATTCGAGTCTGAAGATGGAAAAATAAAACCCGGCTTATACAAGATAGAAGCAGGAAAAACCGGTTACATCACTGAAACCATGACGGTTCAAGTGGATGGATCCAGTGAGGTGGTATTGGATCTGAAAAAAATTCCGTCAAAATCTCGTCGATCTCATCGTTCATCACGTAGCGATCATGACAAAATCGTCAATCCCGGGGAAGTCAATATCCAGCCACCGTCCATGTAAGGACGCAAAAACCAAGTCTCGATGATCGGGAGTATTTGTCTTAATGGAGGGGCAAATGGGCCAATTTAAATATATTTTTGCAACCGCATTTCTTTTGTTGTTGGTTGTCGGTTGTTCCGAATCACCTGTGGACATTCAGTTACAGGTCAATGCTGAATTCAATGGAGCCGCAGTCAGCGGTGCTATCGTTAATGTTGATGGTGTTGCCGTCGGTCAGACTGACGCGAACGGTTCTCTGAATACCGCTATCGCCAAACTGAATCAGCAGGTCGTAAAAGTATCGGTCGTTAAGGATGCAGACGGTATTAAAACCAACGTTTGGGACGGTGAATTCAAGGTTGAAAAGAAAGAGAATGAAGAAAAACTGAGCCAGGTGCTGGATGTCAGGTTACAGAATTATGTAACGGTGGTGGTGGCTGCTAAAGACATTCCCCTGAGTGAAGTCGTTGTAAAGAACGGCAACGAAACCATTGGAACCACGGATGCTAACGGAAGATTGGCTTATGCATTCGATTTCTGGCCGAAGAAAGGCCTTCGCTTACAAGTTGATAAAAAGGGTTATGCCGCAAAAACGGTAAGCTACAAGGGCAACTCCGGCGATGCAGTGGAAGTCAACCTGTATGAACGTGCCGTGATTCGCTTTAGTGCCAATGCCGATCAGAGCGGTACGGTAAAACCCATTGAAGGTGCATCGGTCTATCTTGGTAAACGTCTTCTGGGAAAAACCGGCGGGGATGGTTACTTTACCTATCGACATAAAGGTAAGCATGGAGGAAAAATCAAGTTTACCCTGGTCGCCAGAGGTTACATTCCCTCAAGTTGGAGTAAATCTGTTGTAATGGACGGGAAAAAAACCTATGAGCGCACGTTCTATTCAGAAACCCCAACACGAATCAAAACGGGTATTTACTCCGTAGTCAGCAATACCTCAGGGGAGGATATATCCACTGTAACGAATAGGGTGAAAAAGCAACTCCAGGAAAGATTTTTCAAGGAATCCAAGGCTTTTGAAGAAGTTCCGGAAACTCAGTTGGTGAAACTGGTTCGTAACTCAAAGTTGAGTATGGAAAAACTGAAAAGCAAAGGATGGGAAAAGAACCGATTGGCTCGAAATCTCGATCTGCTGGTGTTGGGTAGCGTCAGTCGAAGTCCGAACAATGATTACGTTATTGAAGTCAATTTCCACCGCAAAGACGGTCAATTGGTAATGAGTCATGTGGCAACGTCAGGTAGTGACAGTAATTGGAGGATCGGCCGGGCTGTAGGTGAAATTGTAGAAACAGTTCTGGAACGGTATCCGTTTGAGGGCATGGTGACTGCGGTGGACAAAGATAATTACCGTATAAATCTCGGTGATGACTTATTCCCCTTGTCCAGAAACGATATATTTGAAATTCGATCGGTAAAAAGCGACGCTGCGGGCCGCGTCGTCAAAACGGTGGCTATTGGCAGTACCGAAGTAGACAGTGCGCGTAGTAAGTATACAACCTTGGAAACCATCAAAAAGAAAGTAAAAGTTGGCGATAGGGTAGTTCGAATTGACTCGCCCAGTGGTAAGGAAGGCGAGTTTGTACAACTGAACATAAAAGGCGGCGTGGATGCAGATACCAGACCCTTGCCCGGTGTTAATGTTTATGCCGAAGAAAAATGGGTGGGAATTACTAACCGTAGTGGAACGATAAAAATCCCAGCCAGAGTAGGCCGGGACCTGGACCTGGTTCTCTACAAACACGGTTACAAGCAAATCATGAAATCAGTTGAACCGGAGTCCAATAACCAAAACTACGAATTCGTGATGCAATCCTACAGTTCTATGCTCACTGTGGCATCGCAACCTGCAGGGGCAAAAGTATTCCTCGACGATGAGCAAATTGGCGTTACTCCTATGAACAAACCGTACAATGTTACCTTAGGTTTTCATACGGTTCGCTTGCAGTTGGGTGGAGATTACCGAGACTGGGAAGAAGTGATCGAGTTTAACAAAAGTGAAGAAAATAGAACCGGTAGCAACAAAATTACACTGTACAAAGATTTTGTCACAATTGCAGAAAAGGCTCACGCCGGTGGAAAAATTGACGCCGCCGTAGAAGCGTACAAACAAACGAATTCAATGCACCCGGACTACGCCGAAGCACGACATCGACTGGCGCAAATATATTTGGACGATAAACAGGACTACGATGCCGCAATTCGTGAGTTTGAAAACGTACAGGAACTCCCGGAAGTCAAAGACCTGGTTTTGAAACAATACGCAGTGGTGTATACCAATTTGGGACACGCGTATTACGCCAAAGGCGATAGTATTTTGGACGTGGATAAAAAATCTGCGGCACAATACTTTGCAAAAGCCATTAAAGCGCTGAATACAGCCAAAGAGAATACGCGGTTTTTTCCTAACGAAAGCTATGATGAGGTGTTGCACGACACTTACTATTATTCAGCTATCGCTTTCCACAATCTGTACAAGTTGACGGGAAAATCGGCGCTTCAGGATAGTGCCGATTTAGCTTGGCAGCAATATTTTGACTTCTTTCCGGTAGGACTGGAGACAAATCAGGAATACATGAAAATCAAAGCAACCGCGCAACGCTTATGGAATGAGTTAAAGGTAGACGCTTAATTCCGGAGGTTTGGTGTTGTCACAAGTCGTTAAAGTATTCGGATTGGCGCTCTTTTTAGCGGGGTCAATTACATGGGCTAACTCGGATGTCAAGAATGGCACAGACCAAGGTGGTTGGACGGATTTGTCTGCGATACCGGATCCTGTACCGGGCCCAATAAAGTCTGCCGAAGAAGTTGCGGACAAGAAAAACGCCGCAAATGCCAGGACGACAGATTCGCCAATCACTCCTGATGCGAAGGTGAAGCCGGAGGAATTGATGCCGGACTCGGGCGAGGGCGGTGTGGTCGCAGAGACAAGTCAGGAACTGACGTTGAAACCGGACTATGTTCGTCCGTTGATGCCGGTAAATGAAATCGGAAAGAATGATTCCAACCCCCGTTGGGCACCCAACGGAGGAATTTTGAGCTTTGAACGCGCTTCCGACGGCAAACAGGAAATAGTTATTGCAACGATTCAAGGTCATGTTCTAAAGAATATTTATCACAAATCCAAAGTAGAGGACTCAGGGGATTTCGCTTTGGATATATTGCTACCGGAGCTCGAAGAAGCTGGAAACAGCTTCAATGCCAACCTTACATGGTCATCGAACAGTAAGGAATTTGTTTTTATGAGCAATGCCGGCGAAGGAAACTACGACATCTATCTTGATGGTTTGGAGTCCGTTGCTGCAGTACGGTTAACCAAGGAACGGCAAAAAGATGCACAACCGCATTGGTCTCCTTCTGGAAACAATGTGGTGTTTGTGTCGGGACGCTCCGGAGGGGCGTTGATATATTTGTTGGATTTGCAGACTAAGATGTTGAAAAGAGTCAGTCAGGGTAATGAATCTTTCTTGTACCCGCGTTGGTCACCGGATGGGAAAAAAATAGTAGTTATGTACGGTAGTAATGAAAACCACGACATTCTTGTTCTGGATAATCCGGGAGAGGGATTTACCATACGTGCTATAAGCCGATGGAACTATGATGATCTAAGCCCCACTTGGTCACCGGATGGAAAGAAGATTGCTTTTTATAGCAATTACAATGAAGAAGGGAATCCAAAAAAGTGGTCCATTGTTGTTGTTGATGCGGACTTAGCTGAAACGGAAGATCTAAAACAATTTGTGGTGGCAACCAATGTGATTCCTGATGTGGCCAGTGGTCCGGCATGGCTTCCGGACGGGAATCATATCGTGTACGTGAAAAACAACGAGCATGATTACAGTCCCATCTATATTGCTGATATTGGTTCGGGAATGAGTCGGAAATTGGATACCGGGACAAACATAAACCACGATGTGAGTTGTTCCAAAGACGGTGTAATAGCATTTCGAACTCAAGTTGATCAATGGGATCGAATTTATTTAACTAGAATTACCAACTTAAAGATATAGCCCAATGAACGGTAAAAAAATAGTATGGTTTTCTATAGCGGTTGCCAGTACAGTATGGGTGGCGGCTGTGTTCGCAAAACCTGATCCGGTCACCAGCGCCGGTAAACTGCTAAAAACTCACTATTACGACTCAGCCGCAAAGACTCTGCAACGGGAAATGCATGCTTTAGGCAATAACGCCAGTGCCAATTTCGCTCTGGGGTTGGCGTACCACAAAAACTCAATCTTGCATCAGGAATTGTACAATTCTTCCTTGGAAACCGAAAATCGTTACATGGAGAAATTGATTAAGCGATTTAAAAAAAACAAGTCCAAGTACGCGTATTTATACTATGGTGAAGCTTTGGCCTCCATGGGTGATCATTTAAAAGCTTTGAAATATTACAAACGTTTCAAATCCAGGCGGGGAGTGGAAAAAAAATATAAGGATATCAGCACAATTGCCTCCGGAACAAGTAACTATTATTTGGGGAACAAGAGTGCGGCAATTGATATCTGGAAAAATATCAAGACCTCCGATAAAGATGTCCTGGCAGAGCTGGCTGTTGCGCTTTACACAACAGGAAGCGATAAGAAGAAAGCAGGCAAAATAGTCGACGATCTCGTTAATAGTATTGGCAACAATAAAATTACACCGCGAATACTCAATGCTGTATTGCTGGTGTATGCAACGCCGGAAAAATTCGGTCAAGCTTTACAGCTATTGCAAAGGACGGACATATCCGTGCCGGACCATGTGGAAAACATTGGAAAGCAAAAAACCCTGCGATTTTACAAGATGACTCTCTCAAAAGCGATGTCTGAGGTTTTCAGGCAGGCTGCCCAATTTTATCTCAACCGAGCTAAATCTGAACAAAAATACCTGGGTGTTTCAGAATACTATCTTGCAGAATCCGCAATGTATTTTGCCACGGATAAAAGCAGCATCAGTGACATTGGGGCAATTCACACGGTACAGTTACCGGAAAAGTTGGCCACTAAAGGTAGAATCCAAACCTTGGTAGTGAAGTATTTGCAAAAGAAAGGCGCAGGAATATCTGAAGAACTGGAAGCGATTGCAGCAGAAAATAAGACCAATCCCGATGTTTTGGCCGACGTGGTTAATGCCTGTTCCAGAATTAGCCAAAAGTGCTATAAAGCTTTGGGATCCGCAAAAGCGGTTTCCAATAGAATGAGTGGAAAGACAGTTCGAACATTGAACATGGCGATTGGTAATTACTATCTACAACAGAATATTGTCGATGTGGCATTAGAATATCTGGAAACCGGGCGCGATAAGAATATGAAAAACCGAATAGATACCAATGATCCGGTGTTATTGGTGAACTTAGCCAAAGTGTATTTAGCTAACAAGAGTTTTTCTGAAAACCTGGAAATATATTTTGAGCTGAGTAAAGAATTTCCGGTGGTAAGAAACATCCAAAACGCCGTTCAAGGAATCTATTCCATGGAGTTCAAAAGTGCAGGGGATGTAAAGATCTTTTAGTAAAAAATAGAGGCTGCACTCACTGTATGTAATACGGTGGTGTAGGCAGGTTCCATGCTTATTAAGCTTATATTACGGCAATAAATGTAGAGGGTATCCAGATGAGAACACAGTTTAAGTTGACACTGATGTCGATATTGTTGATCGCCGTTGCCTCATCGGTAGAGGCGATTCCAAGAAAGGACGGTAAGCCGGACGGTGGTACTTTAAATTACGGCGAATACGGGCGACCGGCTACTCTAGACCCGGTAACCAGCAACGATATGATTGCGATGCGAATCACCGAGTTGCTGTTTAACGGCTTGGTTGGTATAAACCAAAAACAGCAAATAGTTCCTGAATTGGCCGAAAAGTGGAACATCAGTAATGATAACCGTGTTTATACGTTTACCTTACGCAAAGATGTTAAATGGCATCCGCGAGAGGGTGTTTCAAAACCTTTTACCGCAAAAGATGTCGTGTTTACACACGCAATTATGATGCACCCCAAGACTATAACACCGCTGAAAGTACGTTATGAATTTATCCAGTCGGTAAAACAATTGGACGATTACACAGTGGAGTTTACCCTGAAACGCCCCATTTTGAACGCGTTGGCTAAGTTTACTTTTAAGATCATTCCGGAGCATGGTCCGGCCAATGGGCAGTATTTGAAACGAGATGACCCATTTGTCCGCCAACCCATTGGTACGGGTCCGTATATTCTTAAAGAAGTAACCGGCAATGGAGATATTGTAATGGTTGCAAATGAGGAATACTTCAAAGGTAGACCTCATTTGGATCAATTTGTGGCTAAGCCATTCGCCGATCAAAATATTATGAACCAAGCGCTAATGTTTAATTCAATTAATATGACTGTATTGGTTAATCCGAGAAACATACCCGAGTTACAGGGTGACAAACGCTATGTGTTACAACCTTATAATGCTTTGTCCTATGCGTTTTTTGGTTATAACACACGACACCCCTTGTTGTCAGACAAGCGGGTGAGAAAAGCGTTCACCATGGCTATCAATCGCCACGAAATGTTGCGTTCCTTTTTTAATAATCGAGGAACTGTGATTTCCGGTCCCTTTGCTCCCGGTAGTTGGGCCTACAATTTGGACGTTAAGCCGATGGAATACAGCAGTCAAGAGGCGGTACGTTTACTCACAGAGGCAGGTTTTAGCAAAGGTAGTGACGGTGTGATGCAGAAGGATGGAAAAAAACTGAATTTGACTTTGCGGGTACCCATTGCAAAAGAAAGCGAAGCAACCAAACGAGTCGTGTTGTCGTTCCAAAATTACTTGAAGCAGATCGGTGCCGATATCAAGGTTGAGTTTATGGAATGGCAGGCGTGGAAAGAAGCAGTGTTTTTGAAACATGAGTTTGACATCATGTTTGCATCCTGGGTGTTTGACGATTCTGCGGATATATCCTCGTTATTTCATTCCGGAGAAATCGGGCCATGGAAGAACAACTTTGGCGGATATTCCAATCCGGAAGTGGACGGTTTGATTACAGAGGCCA
Organism: Gammaproteobacteria bacterium; assembly: GCA_029882975.1. Lineage (NCBI taxonomy): Bacteria > Pseudomonadati > Pseudomonadota > Gammaproteobacteria > Gammaproteobacteria bacterium. The sequence goes on along the minus strand of JAOUJW010000026.1, from coordinate 47,930 downwards.
AACTGAGCTTGGATCACGAGAAAAAACGCACTATCTACCGTAAACTTCACGCTGTCTTATCCGAGGAAAACCCCTACTCTTTCTTGTGGACGTTAACCAATTACGCCGGGTATAACAAAAATATTCGACACGTAAAGATCCATCCCTATAAGTTTTTCTCTTTCGCGGATGATTGGTATATGCCCAAAGGTAAGCAATAGAGTACCAAACTATACCAATGCCGGTTGATATCTCGGGAATGTCTGTTTAACTCCTGAATGAGCAGTGCTTCGTTCCTGGATATCAATCGGCTTCTTTGTAAGCGCCGTAGGAAGCCAAAGTTCTCCAGATGAGCCAACAAAAAGTTAAAAGATTAGTGGCAGTATCCGCCAAAGAGTTACTGTTAACCGCTTTGCTGCTATTGGGGGTCAGCTGGGTTGTGTTTTTAATTTTGTATTTAGCGCCCGGCGATCCTTTTGTCGCCATGCTGGGCGGACGTATGCTGCAAGGGGAAGAAAGAGAAGCGGCACTGCAGGCATTGGGTTTACCCAGTACCTGGTATGGCCAATATTTTTCCTGGCTGATTAATATGTTGCAAGGGGATTTTGGGGAGTCCTTACGCAACGGTCAGCCGGTGGCCGCAGAGCTTTGGAATAGCGGTTTAAAAACGCTGCTGCTGACGATGGGAGCTTTGTTGGTGACATTGCTTATTGCTGTACCTGTCTCTATATACAATGCGATCCACACAGGTACCAAGACAGCTTGGATCTTAAAAATGTTTGCTTATATCGTATCGGCATTACCCCTGTTTTGGTTGGCGTATGTAGCAATTTATTGGTTTACTCAAAAATTGGGGATGTTTCCGGTGCTGACAGGATCTCAGACTGATTGGAACTGGGTTTATATCGCCGTCCCGGTCGTGCTGCTGGGGGTGGGTAATGGCGCTATAAGTGAAATCGTACGTCATTTGCATGAAGAGCTGGGACGCGTTTTAAACGAAGAATATATTCGTACGGCCCGTGCCAAGGGGGCGTCTGTTTGGAGGCATGCGTTTAAAGAGGGTCTACTGTTACCCGTGAGCGAGATTATCGCTTCAAAAATCCCTTTTGTGATCGGTGGCGCGATTATTGTGGAACAGATTTTCAACTGGCCGGGGATGGGACGCCTGGCCTGGCAAGCAGCTTTAGATCGAGACTTCCCGGTGATTATGGGCATTGCGATCGTCACGGCTGTGTTTGTCCGTTTTGCCAGTCTTTGTAACAGATTTATTTACATCTCCGTTAACCCGCGAGCATCCAACGAGTGAAAACCCGATATATACAAACTACCGAAACCATAGATGAGTACTCACATCTACCGCTTTGGAAAACCTGTTCCAAAATCGATTTGATTTACATCGTCTATGGTTTGTTGGTGTTGGCCACGGTATTGGTATCCTATGGCTTGGGTGCGTTGAATTGGTTGCCTAGTGATCCGGACAGTATGGACTTGGAAAATATGATGGTTGCGCCTTTGACATCCGGCTATTTTCTGGGCACGGATTATATGGGTAGAGATCTGTTGTCCCGTTTAATAATTGGGATTCAAGCGTATTTTGTTCCTGGACTTCTGTCCATATTCATATCTCTCAGTCTTGGTTCAATTATGGGGATTTTGTCAGGGTATCAGGGTGGGCGTGTGGAATCGGTGGTTGAGTATTTCTCCAATCTTATCGATTCTTTTCCTCGACTGGTGTTAATTTTGCTGTTTATTGCCGCCTTTACTCCGAATATCTATATCATCATGATAGTGGTTGGTTTAACTACAGCGCCGGTTGTGGCTGGTCTGGTGCGTGGCAAAATATTATTTCTTAAGCAACGTAACTTTGTCGAATCGGCAATTGCTATGGGGTTACCAACCTATCAGATTATTCTAAAACACATCCTCTGGTACAACTGTCGTTCTATCTTGTTGATACAGGCAACTCTTGGCATGGCGGAAGCGATCTTAATCGAAACCAGTTTGAGCTACTTGGGGTTTGGTGTGCAGGAGCCGGTGCCCTCCTGGGGCAATATGGTTCAGTCGGGATCCAATTATCTCATGCAAGGTAACTTCTGGCCTTCTACAGCGCCGGCTTTAGCAATTTTAGCGACCGTACTTGGCTTTCACTTATTAGGTGATGGGCTAAACAACGTATTGGAACGCAAGGAGCGGTAGGTGGAACATATTCCCTTGTTACAAATAGAGGACCTTCGTACCTACTTCTATTCCAGTGCCAAACAGGCTTTCATCCGCTCTGTGGATGGAGTGGATTTAACCATAGAGCAAGGGAGTACTTTGGGAATTGTAGGTGAGAGTGGAAGTGGTAAAAGCATTACCATGTTATCCACCATGGGGCTGATCAGCGCCAATCCCGGTGTATTAACCGGTAAGGTGTTATTGAATCAGAAAGGAAATCCTGTCAATCTTTTGGAAGGCTTAGAGCAATACGTCGAATTGGAACACAATAGCGGCAAAATACTCAAGCTTAGTAAAGATAACCGGGCTTGGAAAAAGCAACAGGAAAAGAATATGGCTACGGTCAGGGGTAAGCAAATATCCATGATATTTCAAAATCCCAAAGCAGCCATGAACCCCTATGAAACCATTGGTAAGCAAATAAGTGAAATGATTAAGCTGCATACCGAGATCAAAGACAATAATTCAGCAAAAGAAAAAGCCATCAGTTGGCTGGAAAGAGTGAAAATCGACTCACCCGGTATGCGTTTCGAAAACTATCCTCACGGTTTATCCGGCGGGATGTGTCAACGAGCGATGATTGCCATGGCACTTTCCTCGGAACCTTCTTTACTCATTGCCGATGAACCAACCACGGGATTGGATGCCACCATACAAAGCAAAATAGTGGAGTTATTGCAGGAGTTACAAACAGATTTGGGGATTACCACGATACTGATCAGTCACGACATCAGTGTTATTACTAAGTTGGCGGATTCAGTAGCGGTGATGTATGGCGGCAAAGTACTGGAAAACGGTCCGGCGGAATTGGTGTTAAAAGCCAATGAAGATGCCAGCCATCCGTATACGCGGGCATTACTGGCGTCGATCCCCGATTTGAGTAATGTGGATGCAAACGGTCGATTACCGGCTATTCCCGGAGAGGTTCTGGATACGATTAATCTGACTCAGGGTTGCCGCTTTTATGCGCGCTGCGAAAAATTCACGACTCAATGTGAAAGCAAATGCAAAACTCAGGAACCGCCTTTGTTTAGAATGGACGGTAAACATCACATTCGGTGTTGGTTGTTTGAAAAAGGTTAAAGTGGCTCATGTCTAAGACTATTTTGGAAGTCAAGAATCTGAGCAAACACTATGCTCATCATGGCGGGTTCTTCGGCACTGCCCAATCTACCGTACCTGCGGTGGACGATGTCAGTTTTAACTTAAAGGAAAACGAGACTATGGGTCTGGTGGGGGAGTCCGGCTGCGGTAAGACCACAACCGGTAAGTCCATAGTTAAGCTGGTACAACCGACCTCGGGTAATATTATATACGACGGTACAGATATCACTCATATAACGAACCGGGAGTTTCGCCAGTACCGCAGTCAGATTCAAATGATTTTTCAGGATTTGGATGCCGCCTTGAACCCTAAAATGCGGATTGGGGATATTCTGGCCGAGGCCGTGAAGATTCATCAAAAAAGTCTGGATAAAGGTCAAGTACGGAATCGAGTCTATGAACTTCTGGAAATGGTTAACTTTAAGAAAAACAAACTTACCAGTTTTCCCAGCGAGTTGTCCGGTGGTGAGAAACGACGGGTCGGTTTAGCCAGAGTGCTGGCAGTAGAACCCAAACTGATCGTTGCTGATGAGCCCACCAGTGCTCTGGACGTATCTATTCAGGCACAGGTGGTAAACCTGATGCGTGATTTGCAAACTGACTTGGGGTTGAGTTATCTGTTTATTTCACATGATTTGCAGTTGGTGGAATTAATCAGTCACAAAATAGCCGTGATGTACTTGGGCCGTATCGTGGAACTGGGGGCCTCCGAGGCCATAATAAGAAACCCTCGCCACCCTTATACTAAAATTCTTTGGTCATCATTGGTTCATAAAGATAACGCGGAAGCCGAAAACGTCACTGATAGCGGGATATCCTGGGGAGTATTTGATTTTGCGCAAAACTCTCAGGGTTGTCGCTTTGCATCACGTTGTCCGGAGTACCTTAACCGTGGTAAACCCAGCGAGTGTTTACTCCGAGCACCGGAGCTATTGGAAACACAATCCGGCGAGGTCCATAAGGTCGCCTGCCATTTTCCCTTGTAATCAGGGAGACCTGCTGTCTCCCTGTACGTCACACTCTTCCCGTTGGAAAACCCACGCTCATACTGATTACCATCTATTCAACAACAAGGAATAGAGCGCCGTCACCGCGGCGAATGTTTAACAACACACTATGTTTGGAATTTAGGGCTTTGCGCAGTTGTTTAATGGATTTTAACGGTTTTCGGTTAACCGATACGATAATGTCATGACGACGCAGGCCGGCTTTTTCTGCAGGGCTGTTACGTCGTACTTTTTTAACTTCCAAACCATTGATTTCACCGTACAAGGGGTGGCCGGGACCTATTTCCACAACAAACGCTCCCGCCAGGCGCTTGGATTTGTCACTGTCCACCTCCTGATCACCTTCCATCACTTCGGTTTTGGCATGGTTTTCAGGCTCGGTAATACGTACATTGAAGACCTTTTCCTTGCCATGGCGTAACACTGTAATGCTGATTTGTTTACCTACCCTTTGTAGGCCGATGGCATTGCGTAACTGGGCCGGAGTAGTGATTTTCTCTTCATTTACAGCAATGACAACATCGCCTTGGCGGATACCGGTTCGGTGAGCGGGAGAGCCTTCCTGGACTTGGCTCACCAGAACACCTTTGCCAAAGGGAATATCAAAGGCCTTGGCCAAATCGGGTGTCAGTTGCTGTACCATCACCCCCAATTTTCCGCGCTTGACTTCACCGTGCTGGATCAATTGTTCAATGATGTCCTTAGCCATATTACTGGGTATGGCAAAGCCAATACCCACATTTCCACCGCTGGGGCCAATAATGGCGGTATTGATCCCCACCAGTTCTCCTTGAAAATTGACCAGTGCACCACCCGAATTGCCGGGATTAATGGATGCATCGGTTTGAATAAAGTCTTCGTAACCTTCTATGCCTAAACCGCTGCGCCCCATGGCACTGATAATCCCGGAAGTCACGGTTTGACCGAGGCCAAAGGGGTTACCAATAGCCACTACAAAATCACCCACACGGGCTTTGTCGGAGTCGGCAAATTTTAAGGAGGTGAGTTTATCGCCTTGAATTTTGAGAACGGCCAGGTCGGCTTCGGGGTCTTTTCCTATGACTTTTGCGTCAAAGCTACGACCATCGCGTAAGGTGACACTGATTTCGTCTGCCTTGTCGATTACATGATTATTGGTGGCGATGTAGCCGTTTTCGGCGTCGATGATGACGCCGGACCCCAGACTTTGAGACTTACGCTCGCGCGGTTCCTGTTGGGGTAAATCAAAAAAACGTCGAAAAAACGGATCGTTAAAAAGGGGATTTTCTTGCGCACGGATAGTGGTTTTTGTTGAAATATTAACCACTCCGGGCATGGTTTCTTCCAACATGGGAGCAATGGTGGGAGAACTCGAACCGAACCAGGAGGCCTGGGCAGAGGCTCCGGTTAATAGTAAAAGCCAGCACAGGGCAGTGATTATTTTGTGATTTGCCTTGTGATAGTGATCACGCAAGGCGGGTTGTTTTGAAATCATCCTCATTTATCTCCTGGATAAGTTCACTGTTTTTCGAAATGGTCTCATGCTCGTATAGATAATTTATTTCACGAATAGTTCGGCAAACCGAGATAATGCTTTTATACTACTAACTATTGGTAATAGCAGAATCAAAATAATGTCGAATCCAACTTTTTCAATAGTTCAACTATCAAGATTGACGCAACAATTGGCTGTGCTGGTTTTGTTGCTAACTGGGATGCTCTCCGGGGTTCACGCCGAAGAGAATGGAGATCCCAGCGATTTACAGACCATTAAAGCCATACAGTCTGACCTGAAAAATCAGCGTGCCTCGGAAGACGCGTTGACGCAATGGACCAAGTCGTTAAACGCGCTGTCCAGCGCTGCCAACCGTTGTATAGAAGAATCCCAAAAAAAAATAGAGTTCATTAGTAAGGATTTGGCAGCCATCAGTGAACCTTTGAAAGGTGAAGCCACTGAGGTAACCAAGCAAAGAGACTCATTGAGCCGCGAAAAGCAGGAAGTGGAAAAAACGCTGGCGAACTGTCAGGTTCGCAATCAACTCAGTCAGGAGTTGCTGGAAGTAGTCAGTACGGAGATAAAAAAGCGTCGCGCTAAACGTCTGTTTGCCCAAGGCCCTACGTTTTCGGAGTTATTGTTAAAAGACAGCGCTAAAAAACTGCAGGAGATGTTTGTTTCCACCCGACGTTTTTTTACCTCCCAGTCAGGCCTCAATGATATCGGTGGGGTGCATGCCTTAATTTTGTTGCTGGCGGTTTTGGCGTGCGTTCGAATGGGGGTAAGTTTGCGCTTATTTTGCCGCAGCTGGGCTGAGAAACGTTCCTGGACCGAAGATTTTTCATCCTGTTTCCATCGCTCGGTTAGTATTAGTTTCTCCCACTATGCACCTTACATATTGCCCAGCTTGTTTGTGGCTGCCTACATATATGTTTTGTTCCGTGGCAGAGAGGAAATCGCATTTGTAGAATGGGTGGTCTATGGCTTACCTCTGGTATTTTTAATAAATGCGGTGATTCGTTTATTACTGTGGCCACCGGCACCAGCCGTGCTGTGCTTTAGTTTACCGTCAAAAGCGGCGCAGTCACTGGCGCGGCGTTTGGAGTTATTTTTAATTCTGATTTTTGTTGGCTACTTGTTATTTTCTACTTTACTGCAACAGAGTCTACCGGAACACACAGTGTTGCTGACGCGAGGAGTGTACGCGGGTTTTCTTATCCTGAATCTGATTTGGATTACTCGATTGTTGGGCGAGTTTCCGACTTTTGCAGGCACTTCTTTCGTGCGTCTACTCATTCAGTTTATTCTGGTTGCAGTTTTAGTTTCCGAGTGGAGCGGTTACCGAAATTTTTCCTTTACCGTCCTGGTTTTGATGTACGGAAGTCTCGTAATCCTCGGCGTTGGCCTGTTGGTCGGCCAGCTGTTACAGGATTTTTTCGATGGGCTGGAGCAGGGCCGGCGCCGCTATCATAGAAGCATCAGACGTATTTTGGGTTTAAAACAAGGCGAAGAATTACCCGGACAATTATGGTTTCGGTTTGTATCTCATTCTCTCTTATGGATTACCCTGGCTTGGGTAGTTCTGGTTTTCTGGGGGTTTTCGCAAACACTGCTACCGCAAATACTACTGTTGGTGAGGGAAGGATTTACTATCGGATCGTTGAAAATAGTGCCGTCCCGTATTTTGTTGGCTGTACTCACGTTCTCCATTTTAATACTGATAAACAGTTGGTTTAAATCTCAGCTGGAAAACAAGTGGGTTACTAAAACCCGATTGGGGCTTGGCGCGCGGGAAACCGTCGTGACCATGGGGGGCTACATCGGGGTGGCTTTGGCCATATTGGTAACTTTGGGTGTGGCGGGAATTACTTTTACGAATGTAGCCATTATTGCCGGGGCATTGTCTGTAGGTATTGGTTTCGGCTTGCAAAATGTGGTTAACAATTTTGTGTCCGGTTTGATTTTGTTGTTCGAACGGCCGGTGAAAACAGGTGATTGGATTGTGGTAGGAAACACAGAAGGCTATGTTAAGCGGATTCGCATTCGCTCCACGCAGATACAAACTTTCGATCGTGCCGATGTTATTGTCCCGAACTCGGAACTCATTTCCGGCCAGGTCACCAATTGGATGTTGTACGATACCCGGGGACGAATTCGAGTTCCCATTGGGGTGGCCTATGGCACGGATACGGAAAAAGTGCAAAAAATCTTATTGGAGATAGCCCAGGCCCACCCCTCCGTTGCGGTTGGACAAAATGTGTCTGATCCAAAAGTATTATTCCTGGGTTTTGGGGAAAGTTCACTGGATTTCGAATTACGTTGCTTTATATTTAATATTGACGAACGGACCAATGTGGTTAGTGATATTAATTTCGCCATCGATAAAGCCTTTCGGGAAAATAGTATTGAAATTCCTTTTCCGCAACGCGATATTCATATTGTAAAAGATACTCATATAGTTAATGAACCGGAATAATATGCCTTCTGACTTTAGTAGCCACGATTTGGGAGTTAAACTGGAACAATTGGACCATAAAGGTCGGGTTTTTTTTGCGTTATTGTGTGCGGAGAGGCACTTGCCGTGTTTAAAAGATTTTATGGACAGAAACGGTGATTCTCTGGATCATAGGGTGACATCATCCTTGGATATGGCATTTGACCGGCTTTGCGGCGTTGATGTAGACGACGGTGTTTTTGAACAACACATTGGCGAGCACCTATTACATACCCCTCAAATAGAAGAAGACGCTACAGGGGCTGAGTTGCAAGCGGTACATGCTGTCAACTGCATTGTCTATGCTTTGGAGCTGCTGCTCCATGATGAGGTGTTTAATGCAGTGTCTATATCGCAAGCCAGTTTGGAATCGGTGTATTTGAAAATTTTGTCGTTGACGGGCGATGCAAATATGGAATCGGTTCAAAAGCACGATTTATACAAAAAGGAGTTTCTGAAGCAAAGTGTTGATATTGAAACTTTGAAACTAAACCAGGAATATACGGCGGGTTTCATACAGGAATTAAGAGAAAAAAACAGAACCTGTATGATTCAACTCGCATCTTAGATAGCCTGACAGTAGCACAGGATTGTCATCCATCAGGATGGTTCGTACGGTTCTGTTTTAGTCGGTCTAACTCGACTGATCAAGCGATTTTTTTCTTGGCGTCCAACTGGGTGTCTATAAGTTCCAATGTTTTCGCAAATTCCACGTGAATTCTGGTCACGAGCTGTGTTGCCGATTCACTGTCATTATCCCTGGTACATTGTTCCAGTTGCTTGCACAGTTCCCCTAACAAATTGGCCCCTATTGTCAAGCTACTGCCTTTTAAGGTGTGGGCATTAGCATGAACTTTATCCAAGTCACCCGACCCCAGATGATCATCAATCTGTGTCAGTAAAGACGCAGAGTTAGTTTTGTATTTATCTAATATTGACAGGAGCCGGTCTCCCACCTTGGAATACAGGTCATCTATACATTCCGTATTCAGCCTTGGTATATTGTCATATTCCGAACTAGCATTGGGTTTCGTCATTGAATTTGTCTCCTTGTTTGAGTGAGGCAGCCATTTATTCAGCATTTCAATTAAGTGCTGTTCGGATAAAGGCTTGGGTATATGGTCATCCATGCCGGATTGTGTACAACGTTCAATATCATCAGCCATCACATTGGCAGTTAAAGCAATAATGGGAACTCGATTCAGGCCCCGTTCTTCTTCCAAGCGGCGTATTTCGCTTGTTGCCGTATATCCATCCATTATTGGCATTTGGCAATCCATAAAAATGAAGTCAACCGGGGACTCAAATCGGAGATTGACCGCGTCTTGGCCGTTTTCCGCCAAAATAGGTTTCAACCCCAAAAATTCCAACATCGCCATAGCGACTTCCTGGTTGACAATATTGTCTTCCGCCAGAACCACCGCAGCGGAAGTGGCAAACGTAGCAGCCGGAATGTCGGAGTTATCAACAGGTGTGGCATCGTCGGTTGCAGCTGCAGCATCATCAGCCAACAGGGAAAATACGTTTTCAATAAACTGTTCGTACCGTATGGGCTTGTTCATAAATAGCCGAATTCCGGTTTTGGAGTCGATCTTGTCGGGTGGGCACAGGGAACTTACCATCATGATAGGTGTAGATCGAAATTGTTCGATGGCGTGCAGTAAAATTGCGGTTTGCATGCCATCCAACTCAGGCATTTGCATATCCATGATAACCAGATCTATATCTACTTTTTTTCGGTTAAGCTCCTCGGCTAGAGTAATCGCATGTTTTCCGTCCAGACATTCCAGTACCTCAAATCCCACCCCCCTCAAATAGGTGGACATCACCGCCACATTGGTGCGGTTGTCATCCACTAGAAGTACCGTTTTGCCGCTAACGGTGGCGGGTGAATAAGATGTTTCCCGTAAATCTTTTTTAAAGTCTATTTCAAACCAAAAAGTAGTCCCTTTCCCGAATTCGCTATCTACACCAATCTTACCCCCCATCATATCCACCAGTTGCCGGCATATACTCAGCCCCAAGCCGGTTCCCCCGTATTTTCGGCTGGTGGAACCATCGGCTTGTTCAAAGGGCAAAAACAATTTATCGCTGACATTTTTTTCTATACCTATGCCCGTGTCCGTAACTTCAAAGCGTATCAAACAGGAATCAAACCCACTTGTTTTCGAGGTCGCGGAAATGCTGATGCAGCCTTTTTCGGTGAACTTAGCCGCGTTGCTGCACAAATTCATCAGGATCTGACCGATGCGCGTAGGGTCACCGAAAATATGGTCTGGAATATTAAAGTCGTAAAAGCATACGGTTTCAATCTTATTGGATTGCACCAACTGACTTAAAAGGTCGGCGGTGTCTTCAACGATTTTGCGTAGATTAAAAGTGATATTTTCCAGGTTGAGCTTGCCGGCTTCGATTTTGGAGAAATCCAATATGTCATTAATTATGTTTAATAAAATGTCAGCAGAACCGATTGCAGTATGAATGTATTTTTCTCTAAGGCTATCATCCTTGGTTTTTCCGGCCAAATGAAGCATACCGATAACACCATTCATGGGCGTGCGAATTTCGTGCGACATGTTGGCAAGAAATTCGCTTTTGGCTTTGCTGGCTGCAATCGCTTCTTTGTTAGCTTGAATCAATTTGTGTTCCGCTTCTTTGTAGGTGGTTGTATCCTGGATCAAGCCAACAAATATCAATTCGTCAATGAGCTGGACCGGTTTAACAGCCAACGAGATAGGAAATTGACTATTGTCTTTTCGCTTGGCGGTAAATTCACGGCGCGAATTCAGAACGGTGGATTGCCTATTCGTTTTTGCGAGAAAATTGGATAGATAGGTTTGATGTTTCTCTTCAGTTAGATCCGCCATCAATACGCTGACGTTTTTTCCAATGATTTCAACTTCAGAATAGCCAAACATGTTACAAAATGCCGGGTTAACTCGTTCGATCAGCCCGTTGGTATCGGTGCAAATAATTGCGTCGGCCACACTGTGGATAATCGTATTGGTATAATGTTCGCTTTCCTGTAAATCAATCGCTAGATCTTGAGACTTTTTCAAGGTTTGGTTCAGGTTTGCATACATGGTTTCCAGTTTGCTCGACATACTGTTGAAATCACGTGCAGTCTCGGCTAATTCGTCTGATCCTTTGACATCTATTTGTACCCCTAACTGGCCCTCGCGTATTGCTACGGACGCTTTGCGTAGAAGGCTCAGTTGTTTGGTTAAATAGGTGCCCAGTGCGAACGAAAACAGGGCAGACAACAGAATGCCGCTTAAGGCGATCAAAGGGACTTTTTGGGCGGCATCCTTTATTAAATCACTAATATGCTCGTTGGAAAACCCTAATGAAATTTCTCCATATACGCTGCCGCCCTCAGCAATTTCTACCGTAACAATGTGTACGCCCTTGTATATGAGATGTTTTTCTATATGTTTATCATTTGCTTCGTGCTTGTGATTGTGTTCATGGACAATAGGAATATTTGGGCTATGAGTTAGTTTAGGATTGTCTATTGATTCCTGTAACAATTCAATATTGCCTACCTCTGACAGTACACCGAATTTTCCCGAAACACGGGCAAATACAACACCGTTTTTTTCATGCAGGTTGTTTAGAAATTCGTCCAGAGTGGCAACATCGTAGGAAATGACTGCATCCTTGGCGGTCGTAGCCAATAAATGGGAAATATTATCCGCTTGTGTGTGTAAGGAGGATTCGTTGGATTCCTTCAGCCAGGTTAAACCAAATGAAATGATCATGGTGACCAAAAGAATTTCGATCACGGCAATGCCAAGTATGGTTTTAAGTCGGAATGACACTTTGGTTTTCTTTCGTTATCATGGTTTCACGTTAGTTATTGAAGTTTCAGTTTTCTAACGTCATCCCAATCGCTGTTTTTGGCCGGGATCAGACCTTTTAACTTCAGAGAGGCTAATAGTTGTTTTCCTTCTGTCGTGGTGTGCATTTTTTGTAGGGCTTGGGATATTCGGGTAATGTGCTCTTTAGGAATCCTGGAATGATGCGCAAACGCATGTGGAGTATAGCCATTGGTTTTGTAGAGCACTCGCAGATGTTTCCTTAGTTCAGGATTGAAGCTCTTAAAAGTACGCATTACACCACCGCCCGCTGCAAAGGTTTTATGCGCCACATTCATATAAACTGAATCATGTGAAGAAACGTATTCCGGATTGAATGGAATCTGTTGGTTTTCCAGTTCGCCTCTAGGCAGTATGCTGGCGGCAAAAGCGTTAGGGGAGGGGAAGGCTAAGTGTTGATTTTTTAAGTCGGACAGTTTTTTGTAGGGGCTATCTTTGTGCACCACTACAATCCCTCGAATTTTCTTGTCTTGCGCTTTTACCAGGGCCTGATAACCGGCGCGTTCATTAAAGTATACAAAGTGGTAGGGATTCATGTACGAAAAATCATATTCGCTTTTGGCTAATCGATTTTCAAAAGTCGGGATGTCTTTCGCTGTGGCAAATTGAAAGGAAAGGCCCGTTTCTCTGCTCAGGTAGTCCAAAAAAGGACTCCACAAACGTGCTAATTTTCCGGCTGCCTGTTGCGGTACGATGCCAAAAGTGTATGTCGCTTTGGCGTGGACTTGGTGCGCAAAGCTTAAAATGACTATCGCGGAAATTACGATCAGTTTCAAATTTTTCATATGTCACCTCCCGCGGATTCCTGCAAATACAGCCAATGGTCCCGGAATTAGAAAGTAGTTGATTATTCGTGTTATTTATCGGGATAGGATGTGGTCCGCTTGAACGCAACATTGCAAAATATCTGTAATACCATGAACCCGGAACAATGTGACATTGGGTCAACAGTTACAACGAATCATTTCACTTTGTGAAATTATTAAAAGAAATAGAAACAGGTGGATTGATCGAAAACAGGTCAAAAATTCCACTCTGTGCCATACTTATAACAAGGTCAACAAGTAACGGAGACACCGTTATGCATGTGATTGATAAACCTGGAAAAAATACTGTACGCCGGGACCGATTTATAAAGGAACTGCAACATGATCCCTACCATTCCAAACTGAAATTAAAAAGCGCCACCCAATGCCCGCAATGCTACGCGGTTTATTCGCGAGGACACTGGACCTGGGAAAGATTTCAGAAAATACAATACCACCACTACTGCCCGGCCTGCTCCCGTATACGAGATAAAGTACCGGCTGCCTATTTGAATCTGTCGGGCGGTTACGTTGAGACACACAAACGAGACATAATCAATTTAATACACAATTATGAGGTCCGAGAGAAATTGAACCATCCCTTAAAACGGGTGATGGCAATGCGGGAAGTGGACTCTGAGTTGCAGGTGCAGTTCACCGATGCCCATTTGGCTCGGGGAGTAGGAACAGCACTTAAAAAAGCCCATGGCGGAGAAATTCAATATCATTACGGCAAGGAAGATGTTTTGTTACGCATCGCTTGGAGTCGGAATTGATCCAATAGTGTCAGTAGGCAGGCAAAAAAGGAGGTAGGAATATGGTTCGGGTTACTCGGTTGGTGTTGGATGTTTTAAAACCACATCAACCGGACAGTCTGGAATTTGCCCGGACAATAGCAGCACATATCAACGAGGCGCATGTTGCACTGAAAGTCGTTGAAATGGACGAAAAGACGGAGACATTGGAAATCACTATTCAAGCACCGGTGCTTGAAATGAATGAAATTGTCGCTGTTATCAGCCAAATGGGTGGGTCATTACACAGTGTGGATGGTGTGGATGTGGTCAATGTTCCTGATAGTAGTAACGAAATTTAATTGCGTTCATGACCAGTCTTAAAACCATCCGGCGCTTGTTTGCCATAACCCGGGTTGAAGATATTTCCCGACGCTACTTTGTGGTTAACGGATTTGACGGCGCACTGACCATGTTGGGGCTATTGTTGGGTTTCTATGTGGGCAAGGGTGTAAATCTCAATATTGTAATTCCCGCCTGTGTTGGGGCTGCCATCGCGTTGGCGATGAGTGGAATTACCAGCGCGTATTTGAGTGAAAAAGCTGAGCGTCAAAAAGATCTCAAATCCTTGCAAGACGCAATGGTTGCAAACGATCTTAGCGGATCCGATCACATTAAGGCAACTCGCTGGGTACCGGTGTGGGTGGGTCTGATAAACGGTTTGTCCCCATTATTGATTTCCTTGTTCATTATTTCACCTTTGTGGATGGCTCAGCGCGGTGTAGCTTTACCCGCAGACCCGGTTACCAGCGCAATTGGTTTATCGTTTACTTGCATATTTTTTCTCGGCGTTTTTCTGGGTCGGGTAAGCGGTAGCCATTGGTTTATGTCCGGGCTACAAGCCTTGCTTATCGCATTGTGTACTGCTCTAATGATTTTTTTAATTACTTGATAGAGGGAATCCGGCAAAGGGTTATAGTGACTGGCACCTGCCATGACTGGTTGGAAAAGCGGATAGAGGAACCTATCCGCCTGATGTTGTAAAGGCACAGATCAGTCATCATCCCTGTGCTTTTTGCCACCGGGAAATTTCTGCAAAGAACCTGTGCAGCCAAAAGATCGCCCCTCAGGATTTTGCGATCCACCGCCACAAACAAATTTTTCATCAATCATATTACCATCAATCATACCTTTGATGATGAAGCCATAGGCTCCGGCCCGCGTAGCCATAAAATCAATGTCAAAATTATTGGGTGTAGACCGATTACGCCTCAATTCACCGGTAAGTAATGCAGAGGCTTTGACTTTCGAATCCATCGCATCTGTTTCCAGATACAACACCGTAATATCCAAATCAATGTCTTGAACATCCGCAGCGCTGCCGTCCGGATTGCGTATAGTGAGGTCCATGCCATTAGCCACACCGGCATATACCGGCTCTGCACTGTAGCCAACAACGATGTTGTAGGCACCGTCGGCCACATTATCTCTGGGTTCATGGGCAAAACCGGTGGTAAGAAAACACAAACCAATAGCAAAGGCCCCCAATTTCATAGGTATTTTTATGGTTGTCACAAAAAGCTCCTCCACAGAAGATACAGCTGATTATTAGTTAAGGAACCTCTGATTAACTCCGTGAATGGCATATATGAGGCCTAAATTGTCAATTGCTTCGTTGAAAAACTTGAGAATATTCCCGATATTCCCTGCGTTTTTCGCCTCGCCATTCAGGAATTAATCAGAGGTTCCATAAGTAAAAAACGACTACGACAACAACTACAGAAGGGATTGCAAAAAATATTAATACTTCGAGTTGACCGGCAAAACTAAAGTAAACTATCTAAAGCGTTATTAAGTTCATGGAAAAAAGGAAGTTGGCATTCTACTTTGAGTGCCGATGGAGATCACGACTATTTTTCGGTAATTGATGTACTGATATGACCTACAAAGATACTTAAGTAGTGATAAGTAGAGTTAAGTAGTGCCGGAAAAATTAAACAAAGGCGATCACTTTGTGTAAAATTCCAACTCTGTGTTAGCATTTCTATATAACTACTACTATCAGTATCCAGGTTTCTTCTGACGCCCCAGATCGAATTCCTTGGAGGAGGAATCAACTATGTCCATTACCAAACTTTTGATAGTGCCAGTAATTTTGTACGGTGCGGTAAAGGGTTATATTTTGTACAATTTTCAGTCGAGCCTTGATAAGGCCATCGCGCCAATCCGGTCGGTTGTGGACATCCAATATGACTCCGTATTCAGTACGATAGACGGTGACATTGGTATTCAGGACATCGTTATAAAACCACGTTTGGCTCCCGGTGAAATCACAATTTCAGAATTCCGGCTTAGCACTGATAATTTTCTTGAGTTGTTACAATTGACTCGTAAATCCATGGAGCGCCCACCCGAGAGATTTGTTTGGGAAGTGAGTAATCTGCAGACCAATCTTAAGTATGATATGTTCAGGCTGCTCAGTGAAGCCCAATATCAGCAGGCGGCGGCACGGGAATCAAAAATGGATTTCAAAAATATGGATGCCATCGGTTGTACGGGTTCCGAAATGTTCACTTTCGATGATTATCTCGTTATGGGGTACACCAAAGTTCAAGCCGATTTTCGCTTCGAGGTTAACCATAGCGAATTTACCAATAAGTTCAAAATGGTCGGCCAGATCAATACCAAGGATATGGGCAATGCTGAACTGGAACTGCATTTTAAAATTGACCCGGATCGCAATTTGCTCACCAAGATAGCCGATAAAGAACCGACCATCTCCCGGCTGAAACTAAAAATGGCGGATTCCAGCTACTATAAACGCCGTAATAATTATTGCGCGGCCAACAACAACGGCTCATTAGATGAATATGTTCAGGCCAACTTAAACGGTATGTCGCGCAAGTTCGGGGCCGTCTTTCCGGAAAATCTGGCTCAGGCATACAGTCGTTACTTAAAAGAAGGTGGCGTTTTGCAATTGAGCTTGAAACCCACTGACGACATTTCACTCACTAGCTTGAAGTTTTACAAGGCGTCTGATGCGATGCGTATGTTGGGAATGGATTTGAGCATCAATGGTGCAGATATCGATATGGAAACCATTCGTTGGACTAACGAAGAGGTGGTTGCCGATGCGTCTGAAAGCTTAAACAAAGCCGACAAAGAAGATAAAGTGCCGGCTAAGGTTGAAAGTCAATTGCCGGAACCGATTACGGCTGCCAGTCTCCAGCCTATTGTTAAGCAGGCGAGCTTGTTGCCGGTTAGAAAATCCCAGTTGATGAAATATCTTGGTAAGGGCATCAAAGTACAAACCGCCTATGGTGAACGCAAAGGATTTCTGCGCAGCGTGGACGATAAGACCATTCGCATCCAAACCTATGTTGGAGGGGGCGAGTATACTTACCCGATCAAGCTGGAGGATATCATGGCGGCGAATGTGTATTACTAATTAGAATCCTGAAAAATTCACGATTATAACAAAACTGCCGTCTATCCGTTTTTCTTACAGACCCGTACCGACAGATTATCATCACATACCTCGCGTAGGGCAAACCTCTATAATCTCAGTAATACATGGCAATGTATTACTGAGAGTTATTGGTTGAGTGTTATGCGATCACACGGACCAGTGATTTCCATTAAATCAACCATTTACAGTGGCCGACCCCATGAAGTAAGCTGGCCTTGCTTTTGCGTTACAGGAATATTGAATGAAAAAAATAACGCAATTTAGTCGTTGAGTTTGGCAACGACAAAACCAACGACAAAACCAACGACAAAACCAACAACGCAAGGGAAGGAGGGGTGAATGAAAATTATCCAGTTGTCTTGCGCTATCTATTTAATCCTCAGCATGCAGGTTACGCAGGCCGATACTTTGTTGTTTCACGAAAGTTTTGACAGCCTCGATCAAATGCAAGTTAATGGTGCTTCTGCGGGATCTGCTTGGCCGAATATTGTTCCCGGAGTGGTGGGAAATGCAGCCGATTTCTCTAATTCCACCAGAGTTTGTTATCCCCTACAAGGTAACCTGGACCTGAGCCAGGGAACGCTGGAATTCTGGGTCAAGACACCTAACGCCAATCGTTTGGGTTTTTTTGATATTGGCGGATTGGGTTCTGCGAACAGCAGAGGGATATTTAAGAATGCTGATCATATCATCATGGAAGTGAAGAATGTCAGTAACAGTTTCGATCAAGCCTGGGGACCGGCACCCATTGCCCATGACGATCGTTGGCACCTGGTAACTGCAGTTTGGCAAATCCAAGGGACACAAACCAATTTTAAAGTATGTTGGGATGGTGCTTGTAAATCCAATTATGATGGTATCGTATCCGGTTCCAACCCTAACCCGGCCGGTAACTTTTGCGTCGGATGGGTTGGATGGTACGGTTTTTCACGCAGTCAAATCGACGAACTGAAAGTATATGATTATGTAAAAACCGATCTGGCAATTTTGGAGTATTTCAATGGAAATACACCGTATGATGAAACCGTGCCTGTAATCGATTTGAATGGGATAAATACTCAAATATTGCAAATAGGGCAACCTTATGTGCTTCAGCCGGTTTGTGCAACGGATAATCGAGATGGTGATATTAGCGCCAGGGTGGTGACCCGGGGTTTGGTTGATAGCAGCGTTCCAGGTTCTTACCGTTTGTCTTTCAACGTTAGTGACACAGCCGGAAATCATGCTACCGAGCGGGTACGTATGGTTTATGTTTTGGATCTGAGTGCCGATTCGACCAGTCGCGCTTTCGACTATCTCACATCCACTATGGACCAGTACCATACCAGTTTTCACATCTATACCGATTTCAATAGCGGCGCTAACCATGCCAGTCCTTCCGGGTGGATGGGATACACGGACATCCTGCAAGTGGACCCACAATGGCAAGTGAATTGTTATAGCGGCTTAACCTGTTTTAAGAACATATGGGAAACCGCCCTACCGTCCTGGGTGGGGATTCGCTGGCTGCAACCCGATAGTAACTGGGCCAATCTCGCAGCTGCCGGGTTCGATCTTAGTGGTGCCACAAAAGTCAGCTTCTACGCCAGGGGTGAACTGGGTAATGAGCCGGTCGAGTTCGTTGCAGGAGGGGTGGTCGGAACCTACCCGGATTCCCTGCAACCGGAGGCATCGACCGGGACTTTATCGCTCAGCACGGATTGGACACGATATGAAATTCCGCTGGAAGGTCTGGATTTGACCCATATTGTCAGTCCATTTGGTTGGTTGGTACGCAACGACCCTATATTCTATATCGATGAAGTTAAATACGATGTAGACCGCAGGGACAGGCTACGTTTCCTGCAAAGCTTCACCATATTGGATAACAAAACAGAATTTCCATTACTCAATACCGCTTACGTCTATGACAATGCTTTGGCTATGTTGGCCTATATTGCACGCGGCAGTGAAGATGACTTGAGTCGAGCTCGATTGCTGGCCGATGCGTTAGTGTATGCCCAGGAAAATGATCGCCATTACAATGACGGCCGGTTACGAAATGCTTATATGTCCGGCGATTTGTACGATCCCGCACCCAGTACGGCAAAACTTCCGGGTTGGTGGGACATCCAGGCCCAGCAATGGTATGAGGACGAATTCAATGTCAGCACTCACACCGGAAATGTCGCATGGGCTATGCTCGCGTTGATCACCTATTACGAAGTCTCCGGTGAAACTCGCTACCTGGAATCCGCCAAGCGCATGGGAGATTGGGTTGAGCAATTCACTCGCGATGATCGGGGGGCCGGTGGGTATATGGGGGGCTATGAAGGCTGGGAACAGACAGCCACCAATACCACACCACCCAAAAAATTGCTTTACAAGGCGACAGAACATAACATCGATTTGTACCCGGCGTTTCAACGCTTGTTCCTCATCACCGGGGATGATGTTTGGCGGCAGCGCGCCGAGCATGCAAAAACATTGGTGGATTCCATGTGGAACAATACAGAAGGATTTTTCTGGACGGGTACAGGTGATGATGGTGTGACTGTCAACAGAGACAATATACCCGTCGATATTCAAGCCTGGGCCGTGATGGCGATTCCGGACGATTTACGTATTCGCCGAGGTTTGGTGTGGGCCAAAAACAATTGTGCCTTGAGTCGTGATGGTTTCAGCGGATTCGACTTTAACTGTAGTGAGCTGGATGGGGTTTGGTTTGAGGGAAGTGCCCAAATGGCTCTGGCTTTGCGAATGAACGGCGATAACTCCAGCAGGTTCTACCGTTCGGAAATACAAAAAGCTCAGACCCAGGCCGTAAATACCGATGGTCGCGGGATTGTTGCCGCATCGCATGATGGTGTCACTACCGGGTTTAACTGGGAATATTTCAGTCGATTGCATGTAGGGGCGACATCCTGGTATCTGTTTGCTGAATTGGGCTATAACCCCTATTGGCATCAGTATGTACCGGACCCGGTAGCCACAACCTCCAATGATGGTGGACGCACTGCAATGGAGCCGTTCCTGCTTTTGCTGCTGTTGTCTGTGTTTGTCTATCGTCGTCGTATCAGCGGCAGTAGATAAAGCGTACGAGGGCGAAGCTCAGTGGGCATACGTAGTTAAACATCGAATGAGACGGTTTTCTGTTAAGCGGCAATTATTAATATTGGTCCTGATGCTTCCGGTTCACGCCGTCGCCAGTGAGCTGGTGGTTTGGTTGATACCGCTGGTTCGTGACGATTCTGTTGCTCATACAGTCTCACAACAGGAACTGGATCGTTTCAATCAGGAATTCGGCGTGGGTAACTCAATAACCGTGCTCAATACGACAGTTCCCGTGTTACGAGATCAATTGTTCATTCGCAATCCGGAATCTGCCGAACCCAACTGGTCTACGATTATTTCTCAGAGGCACACATTATCGGCACTTAAACGCTTTGCCCAAACTCAGGGAGTGGTTCTGAAGCTGAGATTTATTAAATGGGGCAGAATGTTTGCCTCACTTAACGAGGCATTGCTGGGCCATGGAATCGTAGAGAAATTTCAAATGCCGGACGTAGTGCAAATCGGCTCTACATGGAAAGCGTATTTTGAACAATACGAAAGAACCCATCAGATTGAGCAAAAAAGCATTGAGAGGTTTTCCGTCCCATATACCTACGATCTGCGGTTGCTGTACTACTGGCGACAAACACCAAACACAACCTCAGCGCGTCCGATTTACATCAATGGCAGCACCTGGGACCACTTGTTGGATCAATTTTATCGGTATCAGCTTCAAGATCCGGGTGAAACTCGAGCGTTTCTAGTGATGCCAATCGGTTTGACGCTGAACTTGATTCACGATTACGCTCCATTGGTATGGGGCGGCGGAGGAAATCTCTTTGACGATAACATGTTCCATTTCAATACCGAAACGGCTCTGGAGGTGCCTCGTCTGATTGCAAAGAGAGCCTCCGTTCCGGCAGCCAACCCGTACGAACCTGTCCGTGTGATTGGGTTTCCGGAG
Organism: Gammaproteobacteria bacterium; assembly: GCA_029882975.1. Taxonomy (NCBI): domain Bacteria; kingdom Pseudomonadati; phylum Pseudomonadota; class Gammaproteobacteria; species Gammaproteobacteria bacterium. The sequence goes on along the minus strand of JAOUJW010000026.1, from coordinate 26,771 downwards.
GTAGGGCATGTGGAGGCCATTGAATCTTTCATAGAAGGAAAGTATCGCGCCATCATAGAGCCCGTGGGGTTTTTGAAACATTGGGAAAAAATGTTTCAAAGGATGTACCCTAAAAGCAGTGGCCAAATTGCGTTTGAAGATCATTTGGGCATAGCCGCCTTACCGGTGACGTTTCAAGGCGGGTCGGAACTTATGGTCACCAAAAACAGCCGAGAGCGGCTTTTGGCATCAGAGTTAGTTCGGTTCCTGGTGAGCGATACGGCTCACCTTAACCATTTGGCTCAAAATGGCTATCTACCGGCAAATCTTCCCGATTTTGGCGTTTCCGAACTATTACATACTTTAGATATGTCAGATCAGACACGGCAACAAATTCTCAATACAATTGACCAGGCCATGTTAAACCGGAAAAGCTATCCTCAATTGGCGGATTGGCCCAATCAGGTGGAGACCTTGGAGAATCTGGAAGCAATGCAATTTTTATGGAGGCGTATCGCCCAAGGTAACGACGATGGATTGGCCGACATTCGAATAAAAAATGCGGCTGAACTAGCACAATACACTATAAACAAAAAAATTCACCCCATGACACGCTTAATCGATAGCAGCGTTGCGATGTGGCCGGTATTGGCCGTGTTTATTGTTCTGCTGTTTTTGATCGTGATGGCCTTTTTGTATAAGGCGTCTCTACGCCAACGGCGACAAATATTGGCCCTATTGCTGTTTCGAGGTAAATATCATTCAACGTTAAGTGCCTATGGAGCAGCCGTGATAGACTTTATAGAGGTTCCTCCGGAGGAATTGGAGGAAAAGCTGATGAGCTACGGTTCGCATATTGCGCAAAAATACAACCATCATATTGCCAACATGGTGAAAAACGTTTGCCTGGATCTCAGCGGACGCTCAGTGAGTCTGGACTTGCTGGAGATTACAGAAATGGCCGTCGATGGTGCAAGAAAGGAATTCTATGCTGCAATGGCAAAACAAACCAAGTTGTCGCAGGTTCAGATGCACTCCGATTTGCACCAGTGGGAAGTACCCTACTTGGGTCACATTCTGGTGTTAGTCTTACAAGAATGGATATTTAATACTTATAAAAGTACAACCGAGGATAATGAAGCCAGATTGAATTTCTATGTTGATACTGTTCGGGGAAAGGTACATTTGTGTATCAAGTCGAACATTCTCATTGCTCGGGACCATAGGGCTCGATTGGAGTCAATGCCCAGCCCCATCAAGGATTTGGAAAACTGGGCACGTGCCGGGAAAGCCAGTGGCCAGGGTTTATCGCTGATTCGCGATTTACTTTGGTACAGTTTTAAGTCTCGTGTCTCTATCGTTAGCAATGGACAAACCGAATTACGAATTCCTATTCCGGTCAAGCCTAGGAGTGTTGCGTGAACTTCCGTGTTTGGATTATCGATGATTACCAGACCCAGTTGGATCGGGCGCTTAGTGTAGTAAGGTCAGCGGAACAGGAATCCGGGTTTACGTTGGATACCAAGACGTCAAGAGATTTTACCTGGCCGCTGGATATCCAGCAGCGACCGGATCTGGTAATTTTGGATTTGTTTGATGATGATCAGGACTTGGCGGGTAGAGAAGTCTATGAGAAAATCAGAGCAGAGGAAAAAGAAAACACATACGAACATAAGAATAATATTAAAGCGGATAGTTACATTATTTTGTGGTCCGCGTTTCTTGGTTCTCAGGAAGCTATTGACTACTTTGAACCTTGCAGCGAAAAAGACAGGCGTTTGGTACTTTGCTCGGTTAAAAGTAAGGTGCTGTTGAAGAACGCTGTTTTGGGTTGTTTAGCCCGGATGAAGGAAGAAGATCTGTAAAGTGGAAGGTTTGAAGGTACAGTAAGAGGCAGTGTTTTGAAAAATACGTTTTTCAACTGCCGGGGGAGTATGGCTCATGGAGAGTGTCAGTCCGAACAATCATTCGCTGATTGTTTATTATTTGGAAGACAATTGTCATTCTTCCGTACTGTGGTTATCCTCTTTGAAAGACGCGTTAAAATCCGTATGCGCTGGTATAGAATTCATCCATCTTGATAAACACCATTTAGATCAGGCCTTTTGGCAAGGCCGGCCTTTCATCATTGTCGGCAGACAAATATTGTTAACCCGCTACCTGTTGCAACAGTACGAGGAAATACCTGAAATGCTGTCCGATCATGCATATTTCTGGTGTTTAAGCGATATTGCGCAGGAGGACCTGAGCGATCAAACGATAGACATATGCAATTGGCGTGAAGTAGTTCTACATTGGGATCAGCAGAATCAGAATGTCATTGTTGCGTTTCTCAGAGATTTGTATATGCATCACCCAATGGTGGGCTTGAGTACGGCAGGTTACCGGCTTCGCTCTGAGATTAGTCGTCTGTCCAAGGGGCATCATGGTCCGTGGACGCCTACCCTAATATTGGGAGAGTCCGGGGTTGGTAAAGAAATGGCAGCCAATGCCATATTTCAAGCAAGCTCCAGAGAGAAAAAAAATAAATTCACGGCCGTAGCATGCGCCTGGTTAACCGAGAATTTACTGCAGGATCAGTTGTTTGGCCATAAGAAAGGAGCTTATGCTGACGCCTATGAGGATCGTCCCGGTTTGTTGGAAACCTACAGTGATGGCGCTGTGCTATTTGACGATTTCGACACTGCACCTCCAGGTGTACAGGGCGCACTGCTGCGAATCATGTCCACGGCAAGGGGGCAGGCAGCCCGTTTTAGTCGTTTGGGGGAAACAAGTGAACGCAAGACAACGGTGTGGCTTATGTTTGCGACCAACGCGGATATCGCTTCTTTGATGCAAGAAAAAAAGTGGCGCGAGGACTTTATTTATCGTTTCGAGGACAGAGTATTGCATGTGGCTCCACTGCGGGAGCGCATCGCTGATATACCCGCATTAGCGCAAACCATCTGGCATGAGTGTAATGAAGGTTCGGATAAACACAGAGAGTTATCCTATAAAGTTGTTCGATGGCTGTGCGGACTCAAGTTACCGTTTAACGGGAATGTTCGGTCACTGAGGGCGCTGTTATCGCTGGTTGCATCCATGGCAAAACAACCGGTTCATAACAGCCAAACGATCAGGACTTTGATGCAGCAAGTACTGGATCGCGGTCCCGAGTATCATCATTGGGTGGGTATTATTACATCGCCGGTTTTTACCACTGCTATTGAACCCAAAAACTCTCGTGTCTGTAGAATTTTGGAATTGGACAACGGTTTCATGTGCAACGGTAGTGGGAAAGACGGGCAGTCGCCTGTTTGGGCCAGCCAAGAATCTCCTCCATCTGAGTTGGAAGCAAAAGAAATTTTGCTAAAAATGGAATCACAACGTCCCGGCATAGTAGAAACGTTTGCAAAAAGTGTAACCCGTCTTAAGGCACGAGGCGACAAGATTCGTCCGGCGGTTCGCCTGTCGCGCATTTTGGTGTATTTGGAACAGTATCAACAAATCGATAAGAAAACGTGTACCCAGTTAACGGGTACCAAAGACGCCACGGTTGCAGAAGACCTAAAGATTTTGGAGCAAATGCGCTTGGTTCAGCGAGACAAGGAAGCCCGCAAGGATGTCTGGCGTATTAGCGTACAAAAAACGCCTACCGTCCAACCCTGCTGAGCATCAGTAAAGTCTCAATGAGAATTGATTTTTTATTACTTAACTCTCAATGAGTGATAACACTGAATGTAAATCGTCGGACCAGATCACATCGATTCTAGATAAATAACCCAACTCATTGGTATTTATATAATAATAGATGGCTCAACAGAAACGGTTGATGCAATCCCAGCTTGGTATCTTAGTTGCTACTGTGTTGTTAAAACGTGACTGTAACCATCTGTAATGCTTTCGCGAATTGACGGTCAGTCCACAAATAAACCAGGCAGTTGTGTTGTTTAATTTTTATAAATGCCAATCCAAAACCAAGGGGGGACCACAACGTGATTTCCAGTCAAATCCTCAGCAGTGTGACCAAGGTTGCACTGGTGTTGCTAGTCACCGGTATGCTTAATGCGTGCTTTCATGATGATGAACAAAAGAACAAAGAGGAGGGGGATAAACCCATACCGGATACCACCATCGTTAGTGCGCCGGATCCTTTGACGAATTCAGCGGGTGCCGGCTTTGAGTTTGTATCTTCGAGAGATAATTCGACATTTGAATGTATGCTGGACACGGGTGAGTTTATCGCTTGTAGCAGCCCCATGAGTTATGACAATTTATCAGAAGGATCGCACCAGTTTGTCGTCAGGGCAGTAAACGGGAATAAAGTGGATGCTTCGCCGGCAAGCTTCAGCTGGGAAATTGATGTAACACCGCCGGATACGAACATCGACAGCGGGCCCGGCAATATGACCACGTCATCCAGCGCGATGATCACATTTTCGGCTAATGACGCCAATGTAACATTTCAATGTTCCTTGGATGGTGCAGCCTATACGGAATGTAGCAGCCCCTTGGAGATGACAAATCTGTCGATTGCTGCGCACACATTCCGTGTTCAAGCCACGGACGCGGCAGGAAATACAGATCCCAGTCCGGCCACTCATACTTGGTCTGTAATAGTGGCACAGGTGCCGGATACCTTTATAACCAACAGTCCCGGTTCATTGAGTAATACCAGCAACGCTGTCTTCGAATTCTCTTCTGATGATACAACGGCCACATTTCAATGTTCATTGGATAGTGGAGTTTACAGTGCTTGCACCAGTTCCAAATCCTACAGCGGATTAACGCAAGGCGCACACACATTCAGTGTGCGGGCGGTTAACGCGTCGGGGATTATGGATGCGTCACCAGCCGGCTTTTCCTGGGTAGTCGATTTGACATCGCCTGATACCGCCATTACCGGCACTCCAGCCAATCCTACGAATGCAGTGACCGCAAGCTTTGAGTTCACAGCCACTGAGGCCGGTTCCAGCTTTGAGTGTTCCCTGGATGGTGCTGCGTTTAGTGCCTGTACCAGTCCGGCCCAATACAACGGCATTAACGCAGGCAATCACGAGTTTAGTGTCCGAGCGACAGACCCTGCCGGTAACACAGATGGAACACCCGCCGCTTACAGTTGGGTCGTTGACCTGAGCGCCCCGAACACCCGTATTTCCAGTGCGCCGGCCGATCCCACCAACTTGTCTACGGCTGCCTTTGCGTTTACGTCTACCGAGATCGGTGCCCGCTTTGAATGTTCACTGGATGGTGCGGCATTCAGCACCTGTTCCAGTCCAATGCAATTCATTAGTTTAAGCGAAGGCAATCATGTATTGAGCGTCAGAGCCATAGATCTTGCTGGGAATACGGATGGAACACCCGCCAGTCACAGTTGGCAAATCGACCAAACGGTTCCGGACACCGGTATCACGATGGCACCGGATAGTCCTACGAATGCAGTGACCGCAAGCTTTGAGTTCACAGCCACTGAGGCCGGTTCCAGCTTTGAATGTTCCCTGGATAGTGCTGCGTTTAGTGTCTGTACCAGTCCGGCCCAATACAACGGCATTAACGAAGGCAATCACGAGTTTAGTGTCCGAGCGACGGACCCTGCCGGCAATACAGATGGAACACCGGCCAGTTATAATTGGGAAGTTGACCTGAGTGCGCCGGATACCGGCATTTCCGTTGCACCCGACAGTCCAAGCAATGCCGTATCGGCAAGTTTTGAGTTTACGTCCACTGAAGCCGGTTCCCGTTTTGAATGTTCGCTAGACAATATCGCTTACAGTGCCTGCATCAGCCCGGTGCAATACGACAGTTTGGCAGAGGGTACTCATGTTTTCAGTGTGCGAGCGACGGACCTGGCAGGAAACACCGATGCCACTGCGGCCACATACGACTTGGAAATCGATTTAAGCGCTCCGGATACCACCATCACCGGTGGACCCGCATTATCAACACCGGAAACCACCGCAGAGTTTATTTTTAACTCAACTGAAGCGGGGTCAACGTTTGAATGTGCCTTGGATGACTCGGTATTTTCCAGTTGTTTATCCCCATTGACATTGAACGGCCTGTCAACCGGTGTGCATAATTTTCAGGTCAGAGCGACAGACTTGGCAGGTAACGCAGATCCAACACCGGCCAGTCACTCGTGGGAAGTCACGGCCGATACCTTGCCACCGGATTCGGCAAGCGTTGTGATAAACCGAAATTCAGAATATGCCATTGTGCTTGATGAATTCAGTGTCAGGTTGACGGCAATGGATAATGTGGGCATTACCAGTTACCTGATTACCGAGCATAACGCGACCGACCCCGGCAATGTCACACCACCATACCTTGATCCACTGCCATCGGATGGACGTTGGGTAAACATCGCAGAGACGGCAAATCTGTCCATTACCTTTCAATATCCCTTGCAACAACAGTACAACACGGGGGATAGCGTGGAAGTCTGTGCCTGGTTCATGGATCTACAGGGTAATGTCAGCACCAGAGTGTGCGATACCATTGTTTTCAAAGTCACATGGACAAACAGCTGGGGCAGTTGGTCTGCAACCGGCAGCTGGGAAGTGGGCGGACCCCCGACGGTTGGTCCGGCAGCCTGCTATGGTGGATCAACCCAATGTGCCGGTACGGTTCTGAACGGGAACTACACGGATACCAATGCGAATTTAACTTCGCCATCAATGGTGCTGCCAAACATTGGGACAGGGGAGGAGTTACAGTTACGCTTCTGGCATTGGTTTTCTTTTGCAGGTAGAACGCAGTCCTGTGCCGGATGTGATCACGATTACGGTCGGGTTTATATCGAAGAAGAAACCTCGCCGGGTGTGTGGAGCGGAGCCTCCGAGTTAACCCGTTATGTAGGGTACAGTGCCGGTGTGTGGACTCGACCCGCAGTTGACCTATCCGCTTATGCGGGTCGGAAAGTCCGACTAATATTTGCCTTAACCAATGGATACTCCGCCGGCGTGAGCACCGGTTGGTACCTGGATGATATCAGTGTGGAAAAAATTCAAACTAAGACATTTCCGTTCTCAGAATCCTTCGTTGATGGAATGGGTGATTGGTGGATCTCCAACGGGGCTTGGCAGATCGGCGGTGCGCCTGGCGCAGGGCCTATGGAGTGTTACAATGCATCCGTACAATGTGCCGCTACGGTGTTGGATGGTAACTACTCCGATACCAACAGCAATTTGGTCTCGCCGAGTCTGACCTTACCCAATATAGCGGCCAATGAACAAATCCAATTACGCTTCTGGCACTGGTTTTCCTTTGCGGGAAGAACTCAGTCCTGTGCCGGTTGTAATCACGATTTTGGTCGAATCTACATACAACAGGAGACTTCTCCCGGAATTTGGAGTGGCGCTACCGAAGTCAGTAACTATGTAGGATATTCGGCGGGAGTGTGGACTCGAACTATGGTGGACTTGTCGGCGTACGCCGGATCAAAAGTCCGAATATTGTTTAATCTTAGTAACGGGTATTCTGCCGCTATTGCAGCGGGATGGTATGTCGACCATGTCACCATCGATACTGTCAACAAGAGCAACAGCCTTCCATACAGTGAAGATTTTAGCAGTGGCTTGGGCGATTGGTGGAGTTCCAATGGCACATGGCAGGTGGGGGGGCCACCCAGTGTCGGTCCGATGGAATGCTATAACGGCACAGGCCAGTGTGCCGGTAGCGTCATGGATGATAACTATTCCAATACCAACAGCAATCTGGTCTCACCACCAATCGACTTACCCAATATTGGCACGGGTGAGGAAATTCAGTTGCGATTTTGGCATTGGTTTTCCTTTGCGGGTAGAACGCAAGCCTGCGCCGGGTGCGATCACGATTATGGTCGAGTGTATATCCAAACGGAAAATTCCCCCGGTGTGTGGTCCGCGGCAACTCTGTTACACAGCTATGTGGGGTATACCGCGGGTGTTTGGACCCGTCCTATGGTGGATCTGTCGGCTTACGCCGGACTGCGGGTTCGCATACTGTTTAGTTTAAGCAATGGGTACTCAGCGGGAATTGCTGCGGGTTGGTATATTGACGACATCAGCATAGAGACAGTATTCAATGTTGTTAATTTGCCATTTACAGAAAATTTTGAAAATGGAATGGGTGCTTGGTGGAGTAACAACGGTACCTGGCAGGTGGGCGGCTCCCCGATTGCGGGCCCTGCCGAGTGTTACAACGGTTCCAGTCAGTGTGCTGCCACCGTGTTGGACGGAGATTATTCGAACACAAATAGCAGTTTGATATCGCCTGCGATCAACTTACCTGTGTTAGTGGCGGGGCAGGAACTGCAACTTCGGTTTTGGCACTGGTTTTCTATGGCTGGTAGAACACAAGCTTGCGCAGGATGCGACCACGATTGGGCTATAGTCTATATTCAACAGGAAACTGCTCCGGGGATTTGGTCTGCCGTAACGGAATTGACACGATACACGGGTACTTCAGGTGGTGTCTGGGCGAGGCCTTTGGTCGATTTATCCGCATACAACGGACAAACCATTCGGTTATATTTTGCTTTATCCAACGGATATTCTGCCGGTGTGTCCAGTGGCTGGTATGTGGATGATATCAGTATATCGATTTTTTAGATGTAACGGGAAAGGATCAATATATCTTTGACATGAACCACAGGCTGAAACCAGCCTGTGGGCAGGGGGTAGAGGCTGCTGCGTTGACTATCCCGGTTCAAAGCTGTCGCTTTTGATCTCATCCATAAACCGAAAATCCACCATTGAATCTTGGCGGGTTTTCGGTTTAGCTTTTATACAGTCTTTTTATATTTTTTGTTCCTATAATCGATTTCTAATCTTTTCCAAAATCTTGTCGATATCGCGCATGGCAATAACCATTTCGTCTTGATCGACCACACAGCCCTCCAGGCTGCCATAATGGGTTTCCAGGCATTCGAGCAGAAGGCTCTGAAGTGTTTCAATATCCGGTGTGTGAGGGAGCTCGCTTTTGGTGTATACGGACTCCAGTTCATTCTCTTTTTGCTCGAAATATTCGCGTACTTTCTCCTGAGACCAATCACCGCGGCGTATGGCTTTTAGTTGCTCTCGGTTGCGTTCCAGGTCCAGGTCTCCCTCGGTGAGGATCTGTTCCACCTCGTTTAACAGTCTCACCACATGGTACGCGAATTTGACATCATATCCGTATTCCTGAATGGTTTTCTTACGTTTACCTACAGGGTTTTTCGTATTCATCTTATGAACTTGGGAATAGGCATAACCTTTAAATTTATGCCATGCCCCTTTATGTAAAAAGGCCTTGCGATTTTCCCGTACCAGCTCTCCCACCGGCGTGGTGTACAAAATACAACGACGCGGGACGAACAGGCTGTCGATCATATTGGGGTTGTTTTCCATACAGAGGCGAAAAAACTTTATGATGGAATAGATGCTCAAATCGTACTCGCGACCTTTTCCGCTTTCTGCATCTTTATCCAATATATGGTGTTCCTGGTATTGATCGAATTGCGGTCCCGGTTCACTAAATCCGGGAATTTCTCCACGCAAATGGGGAAACACATAATCTCGGGGAGGAATACAGAAGCCGTAGATATCCATGTCCGAAGTGTCATTGGAAACGCCATATGCCACAGAGCCCATGATAACCTCATACTGCGTATTCGCAGGGACAAACTTGGGTAGTTTGGTGATAATTCTTTTCTTATATAAACTCTGAACTACACTAGCCATATGGATTATTCTCCCCACGTTGTACGTAAAGCAGTACGAAAAGCGCGATCCAGTACGGCGGTTTCCAGTTTATTTTGTTTGTCCGGAATATGTTGCTCGATAAACACCAATGATTGCTCCAGAAACGAATCCAGCCATGGCTCCCGCTGTGTTCTGTGGGACTCCACGCTCGCCATTTTTTGGCTCAATAGTTCTTCATAACGGGGTAACAAATCCGATGATATATACGTGTCTTTGAGCTTGGAGATTTCCATAGGAGGAGGGGATTGATTGTCGATAATGTACAAAGCACACAATACGGCACGTAGCGCATAAAAATAGCTTTTTAGTTTTACGGTCTCGTCGCTCACAATGTCGCTGAATTTTCGTTGAGCCATAGACAGATAGTGGTGACAGGCGCTGATTGTCAAAAACGAAGGTGAGACAGCATCTTTTAAGGGCGCTATCGCTGTGTCGTTTTCCCTATAAACGATTGGGGATGACAGCCATTCCATTAGGGCGCAATTGGACTTTTTGAGCAGTCCAAAGCTCTTGCGTAGGTCCCAGCCTCCCAAGTCGCTGTCACCGGAAATGGGAATGTCGATGGTGTCTTTTCCGGGAAAAACTGACAAATACCAGTCCACCGGATGGGCGTAGATAAAACGGACATCGTAATCGCTGTCCGGGGAAGGAAAGCCCCAGGCGCGACTACCGGATTCGCAGGCATACAGGATTTTGATGTTGTGTTGTTGTTCGAGCGCATTAAGTGCGTCTGATATTTGCTCGTTTGTCATTGTCTTCGATCCAGGTGTTTGATTTTAAGCGATTAACCGTAGGCATGGTACAAGAACCATATCGCAGAGCTCCGATGCCTGAAAAGCTTGAGCCCCGCATTGGCTTGTGGGAGGACAAAGGCCCTTTAGCGATTACTTATCTCATTATCTACCAATTCAGCAAGATATTACAATTATGACACTTTATCGGTGATTATTTGAGTATATTTAATTAGAAATTCAGTTAAAGGTAACAGGTTGTGAAAATGCATTATTGTCTCTTAGTAAGTTTGGTTCTTATCGTGTCCTGCACCCCATCTGAGGACATCAAAGTATTGCGGGTGGGTGTTTTGCCGGATCAATCCAGTGAAAAAATTGAAAAAAAATATGGCCCGTTATTTGAATATCTTGCAGGAAGTGTAAATGCAAAATATGAAATCGTAATTCCAAGCTCTTATGATGAATTGTTAATTGAATTTCACAAAGGGAATATTGATATTGCCTATTTTGGTGCCGTTACATTTATTATGGCAAACATAAAGGATCAGGCTGTTCCTTTAGCCATGCGGGATGTGGATATGCGCTTCACCAGCATTTTTATAGCGCCGACCAAGTATTCTGAAAATAAGATAAAAGAATTTAAGGGAAAAAAGTTGAGCTTTGGTTCGAAATTGTCTACTTCCGGTCATTTGATGCCGCGGTATTTTCTCGCCAATCAAAATATATCTCCTGAGACTTACTTTTCGGAGGTTCTTTACTCGGGGGCACATGATAAAACGGCTCTTATGGTGCAAGACGGTGTTGCAGATATAGGTGTTGCCAATGCAAACGTGATAAGACAAATGTTTGCTGATGGTGATCTCGACAAGAGTAAGGTAAAAGAAATATGGGAAACCCCGCCGTATCCGGATTACGTCTGGGCGGCGTCAAACAAGGTACCAAAACATCTGCTTAGAAAACTGATAGACGCTTTCACAAAATTGGATGTGGATAACGAAACTCACAAACACATACTCCAGTCAAGCGGTGCCAGAAACTATTATCCGGCATCAATGACAGATTTTAAATCCCTGGTTGGAATCATGAAAAGTCTTGGATTTATTTAAAGGGCCCGGCTGCAATGAAAAAAATATCATTAGGAATAAAAGCCTATGTATATATAATTTTAGCGTTAATGTTTTTACTGCTGGTATTTATATACTTTACCAATATTTATTACACCTCGAAGGAAAACCAGTTAAATCACCACGCCAATGAATATCACCTTAAGGCTTCATTGTATTTGGCGGAGATATCCAGAGAAATTCACAGAATCGAAAAAAACACTCTGAAACGTACCATGGGTAAACCGGATGAAGAGGTATCCAATAGTGGTTCACTCTTTGTTTTACAAAAAACGCTGGAAAAGCTCAACGAATTACGAAATATTAATCACGATCATGGTCTGCAAAATGTTTATAATCGGATCAATAATAACATTGAACATCTGCGTACCGAAGATGTGGCGTTATCGAATGAACTGTTCCGTAGTGTGTTTTCAGACATAGAAAAGCTGTCTAAGATTCATTCTTATGAATACAACCTGATTGTCGAGGAGATTTACGCGTTGCTGGAAAAGCGCAATGGGGTATTCGGAATCGGTTCCATTATATTATTCAGTATATTAGTGCTGATCATTTATCGCATTATTTTGTCGATAGATACCATCGTTAACTCACAACGCCGCGCAGAGAGTTTGTTAAAGGAAAACAATCAGGACCTGGAAATTATTGTAGAGCATCGAACCAAAGAACTGAGCGAAGCACTGGACAAGGCCAACCAGGCGGGTAGAGCCAAGTCTGAATTTCTCGCAAATATGAGTCATGAGATCAGAACCCCCATGAATGGGGTAATTGGTATGCTGGATTTGCTGGAAACGGAAGACCTTAATGAAACCCAGATGGACTATCTGAATACGGCAAGATATTCGGCCGCTACCTTAATGGATATTTTGAACGAAATACTGGACTACTCCAAAATTGAAGCCGGAAAGTTGGTTCTGGAGCAAGTATGCGTCAATCTTCTGGATGTGTGCGAAGGACTGGTTTCATTATTTTCCAGTGACGCAGAAAAAAAGGATATCGAATTAGTATTGAACTTTGATTCCGAACTGCCGGATGAACTGATTACAGACCCAACACGTCTCTCGCAAATATTGAGCAATTTAATCAGTAACGCCATAAAATTTACCAGTAAAGGATCGGTTGTTGTATCGGTGAGAAAGAGTTCCAACTCCGAAGTCATTATTTTAAATGTTAAAGATAACGGAATTGGCATTCGAATAGAACAAATGGAGAGGATATTCGATAGTTTTGAGCAGGCGGATACCAGTACCACACGAAAATATGGAGGTACAGGATTGGGATTGGCGATCACCCAAAAGTTAATCCATTTATTTAAAGGTGAAATGTTAGTAAACTCCAGATTTGGTCACGGAAGTCAATTCAGCTTTACCATCCCGCTGGTTCCCACAGAGAACTCGCAAGCCATAAAATCCAAATATCAAGACCTCAAGGGGTTGCAGGTGCTGGTAGTGGATGACAATACAAACACACTTCAGGCGATTGAAACCATACTGGATTCCTGGGGTGTGCGCTATGTATCTTTTGATAGTGGAATTAAAGCTGCGGAGTTTCTATCGACAAGTCAGCAAACGTTTGAGTTTGCGCTTATCGATATGGATATGCCGGAATTGGATGGAATACAGTTTCTGGATTTAGTGATGAAGCAATTCCACCGCTACGAAACGTTGCCTATCGTGTTAACGGCGACAACAAAACCCAAAGACATGCCTGACCCAAAGGAACACGGTGCTGTGGCAGTTATTCCCAAACCCATCAAGCATGCGGCTTTATATAATAATATGAATCTTTTACGAAACCAAAAACCAGGGGCCAAGGCAAATGCTTCCTAGGGTATTGATCATCGGCACTGAAGCCCAACCCGAAGTTTTAATAACAGTCCGTCGGACTATAAGGGCTTGTATTTAGAGCGGTTGCCTTCAAAACGATTTTTACGCCGGTTCAATGTTTCCGCCAAATGACCACGACATACCCTGACCTGTGCGGTGGTGCGCAAGTTTGCATGACCTTACGCCCAAACTCCCCAGGAAGGTAGGGGCAGTTTGGCTTTTAACCGTTCGATATAGGCCTCCTGCTCGGCCAGACAACAGGTAGTTGCACCAGACCCAGTCCTTCCCCTAATCGAGGCATACCTGGATTCCATTTTCTCCATAGAAGCACATTCACGGACAATCCATGATGGATTACGTACTGTCAGCTTTTGACTGAATGGAAAAACTGAACAAAATCCATTCAGGAGAACTTTCCAGCTTGTAAAATGTTATCAATTCGTGATACTAAGAAATGCCAAGTATGCGAATGTAAGGGCTACTGAAATCTCCGTAATGGCTGTACGTGAAAGCCGTATGCATTACTCTCTAGTACAATTACAACCCGGTTACACCATAAACCAAGTCAACCTGGGCTTTTATCAAGTTTAAATGGGGCGGCAACAATATGGATGAGATTGAAAAGAAACCAGAAGAAAATGTGGACCTGACCCGGCGCAGTTTACTCAGCTGGTTGGGAAGTGCCACCGTCTTTGCTCTGACCGCAGATTTTCTATCAGCCTGTGCAGACTCACAACCCAACGAACCCAACACAAATAAAGCCAGCGATTTTCCCTTTAGTCCCTCTCCCGTCGAAGGGGCACTCTACGATCGGTGGTGGGGTAATACCGTCGACCCCCAGAACCTCCAACAAATACTTAGCTCGTGGCAGCTGTCGGTCAGAGGCCTGGTGGAAGAACCCGTTACCTTGTCATTCTACGATGTAGTAAACTTAACAAGACAAAACCAAGTGACCGATTTCCACTGCGTAGAAGGCTGGTCCGTGCTGGATGTGCCCTGGAATGGTTTACATATTGATACCCTTATAAACCTTGTCCGCCCCACCAGCGAGGCTACCCACATTACCTTGCGTAGCTTTAGAGATATTTATACTGAATCGATACCATTGGCCGTAGCCAGAGAACCACGCACGATGTTCGCCTATGGTATCGGCGGTTCGACCATTCCGCTTACCCACGGTTTTCCTCTGCGTCTGGTTATCCCGAGAATGTATGGTTACAAGGGCTCCAAATGGGTTAGAGAAATCGAATTCACCAACACATCAATAGACGGATACTGGGTACAACGCGGTTATCCCACAGATGCACCGGTGCACCCATCGCGCCTGCGTGAGGGTAAATATTAGTTCCTGGGTTGAGGCCGGCGCAAATCAGAAGGCGACCTTTCCCAGGCAAAAAGGAATACACCGTTAGCGTGTAGGAAGCACCGTCTGTCACCGTTTGTGTCCATGTGATCATGTCCATAGCACCATGTCCGTAGCACCATGTCCATAGCACTATGAATTTGGCGCTATGTCTATAGCAATATGTTTTTAGCTAACGGCCCTTAGTAAAAAGCTACAAGGAATTGAATCCAAAAGAGTTGAGCAAATGAGCCAGAAAAGAAAGCAGGGTCGGAAAAATAGGAATGAGTACAGTCACTACGAAAGATTGCATTGATTTAAAATCAAAGGGCCAAACCGGAATACGACTTTTTTGTTTTTCATAAAAGTCACTCAATTTGGACATATTGTCCATTTTTTC
The DNA here is from genome assembly GCA_029882975.1 of Gammaproteobacteria bacterium. NCBI lineage: Bacteria > Pseudomonadati > Pseudomonadota > Gammaproteobacteria > Gammaproteobacteria bacterium. The sequence goes on along the minus strand of JAOUJW010000026.1, from coordinate 11,668 downwards.
ACCGGTAATGCGAGTGCTGTTTTTGGTCCAGGAAGTCAATGTCTTGGCTATTGACTTTAAGTGCAAGACTTTGGCAATGCTCATTCGTTTGTGTGCCGATGACAGCGGTAGAAAAAACATCAGCGGAGCGAGAAATATATAGGCAATGATAAATATAGGGTTGCCAATATCATCCAGCAAGAAACCTTCCTGAATAAATATTCGGTCAATGTATTTCAAAGATATGTAAATACCTAAAAGAAGTAAGATGATATTGTACTTCAAACACAAATCGGTAATGGGTTTTAAACCACAACACCCATCAGGGTGTAAGGGCTGGATGTCGATTTCAAATAGATACTCGGTGGACTCGTCAAATGTTTCGGTTTGTGCATGAGGGTCGGTGACTTGTTGTGATTTTGTCAAATTAAAGAAAATGTGTAACACCCGCGCGAGCACCAGATTGTTCCAAACAGACAAAGCGACCCAATAGCATAGAAAAACCTGCACCACTACGGAATACAGACCTGCATAAGTAAACCCTGACAACACCCCATCATAATTTATCCAAGTGTGTTTACCCGACTGAAACAAGGTGCTGTAATAGGCATAATTTAAAGCCGCAACAATAGCTAAAATGACTGCACGTATGACCGGGTGGTTGAAGAGTCTCCGACGATGGTTCCAAAGCTATGAAATTCCGTGCTGTCTTTCTGGGACGCCGCTAAACGGGAAAACACTAAAGGGATTTGTTGATAAAAACTCTGGGTTAGAGCAATAACGACAGGAAACAGCAGCACAATGGATAGTGGCCAACTGATATTTTCAGAAAAGCTGATGTAGTCCAAGGGAGGATCGTCGGGGGCGGTAAAAATAGCCAACCCGTACAATCCGACTGCCACCACCAAAAAGGCCAGGCCCAGCGAAATCGGTGTACGGGACGTGGTGATCCCTTTAATCGGATCAATCAACTTAACAGGTCGACTGCCCATGGGTCGTCTCCCAGAGTTTACAGGAAGAAAACACCTCTCACACCCTATAGTATAGCGCAGGACAATTACCAATCGCTTACACAACCGCTGGCTAGGGAACGCAGTGCGATAACAGCAACATAAGAAGCTCAAATTGGGAAACCGTATCCACAACTGAATTCACAGGTTAAACAATATCTGCTTGTAAAGATAGAAAATAAAACATTACAGAAATGTGTCATAATCCTATACTATAATCCTTCGTAGCCAAATTCATTAATGCAATACAACAACTAAAATAGTTGCGATTTACTCTACACGTTTTCTAGGAAATCGCCGAGACTGACTAATTATTAATCGCTGCGATACGATTTGAGAGTGATCTCGGTTAGACGGTTTTGGGGATGATTGGTCTTATGGGGCTGGTTAGTGCCCAATGGAGACACTCATGGTGGTGTTTGAGCTCTCCAAAGCGGACACTGATACTATCTTGAAAAGGTATTGAGGTTTTATGGATTCTGTGACACGTGCGTGGTATGGGCTGCATATCGAAAATGCCTTACTCAGCAAGAATGAGCAGGAGTATGAAGACTTCTTCTGTGATGTCATGGAAGCGTTGTATTCAGATGACTTCCAATTAGTTAAAGCTTCGGGTAGAGCTGGTGATGGGAAGTCAGATGGCTTCTTGGTCTCCGAAAAATGCGTTTTTCAATCTTACGCACCTAGCTCAGGTTTTAATAAATCCAAATTACTTCGTAAGATTGAAGGCGATTTCTATGGAGCAAAGGAAAAATGGGGAACAAAAATGGAAAAATGGACGTTCGTCCATAATGATCCCGAAGGTATTCCAAAATATGCAATAGATTTAATGCAGCAGCTGCGGAAAGATAATCCAGAAATAGAAATAACGTCATGGCGTCCTACGTTAATTAAGGACAAAGCACTTTCCCTACCCGTTAACAAGCTCACGGATATGTTTGGCCCCGCACCTACTCAAAATGACATTGTTAGCCTTACCCATGAGCCTATAAAAACATTGCTTAAGGCTATTTCTGCTCGAGTACATACTTACGAAGCAGGAATCCTACCGGTATCAGTAGATAAGTTAGAATTTAATCTGCTTTCTAGTGACGTAGAGGTCTTACTTACTGCAGGGCGTCGTAAGGAAAATCTTGTAGAAGACTTGCTCGCTCACTGGCCGGACCCTGAATACGGTGAAGATCTAGCCGAATCATTTAGATTCAAATATCAAGAATTGAAAACCGCTGGCTATAGACCTGATGATATTTTTTTGGAAATGAAAGGGTTTGCTGGCGGGAATATAGAAAATATATCGAACCAGGTTTCGGCACTTGCCGTCATCAGCTACTTTTTTGAACGTTGCGATATATTTGACAATCCACCGGTTGGGTATAAAAAGTGATTTTACCGACAAAACATATTTTACCTGAGAGAGCTCTTATCTCTGTAGCATCTGAAGTGTTCAGTTTGATTGAGAAGCGCGCTACAGTCAGTTCAATATGGAATGAATTAAAGGACAAGCATCGCGAAATGATGCGTTACGGTGAGGTACCGTTTGATTGGTTTATCTTATCATTAGATTTACTATTCGTTATCGGCGCTATTGAAGAAAAAAACGGAATAATAAAAAAGGTCAAGTCAAATGCTAAGTAAGATATATAGCGACTTACCAAGTTTTAAGACAGTTGAGTTTCACTCTGGTCTGAATTTAGTTTTAGCCGAAAAGGGGGCAAATTCTTCTGAGGGAAAAACACGAAATGGGGCGGGTAAAAGCAGCCTTGTGGAGTTGATTAATGCACTACTGGGCAGCGACCTACGTAAGGGAAATGTTTTAAAAAGTGAGGAATTATTAGAGAACAGGTTTGGCCTAGAGATTAGTCTGTCCGGAAAGGAATTGACTGTCGAAAGAAGTGGCGAAACTCCGGGAAGAATCTATGTGAAGGCTATGTCAAAAGGCTTATTGCCAGTTTCAGAAGCTGAGGGAGAGATATTTGTTAGCAATGATGAGTGGCTATCATTCCTTGGTTCGGTGATGTTTAACCTTTCTGATTCAGCTCGGCTAGTAAAAAATGGGCCGTCTTTTCGATCTATGTTTTCATATCTTGCACGTTCCACAAAAGGATTTGATGCGCCAGAAAAAACTTTTTCACAACAGGCTACATGTTCGATTCAGGTTGCACTAACTTATTTGCTAAAGCTAAATTGGAAAATCGCTAGAGAATTCGAAGATATACGCCAAAAAGATAAGTTGATAAAAGCATTAAAGAAAGCATCCAATGAGGGTGCTCTTGGCGATGTTTTAGGTTCCGCGCCAGACCTTCGTACAGACATCCTTCTTAAGAAAGCCCGGCTTGATAAACAAAATGACGCATTGGAGGAGTTTCGGGTGCTTCCAGAATATCAAGAGAAAGAGGCTAGATCTGCAGAAATAAGTAAGCAACTAGCAAATCTTTCTGCTGAGGATACTACTGACAAAGAGTGGTTATCGCAGCTTGTGCGAGCGTTAGAAAACGAGTCAGAGCCAGATCACAGAAAAGTAGAAAAGCTATTTGCCGAGGCTAATTTTAGTCTTCCAGAATTGGTGGTAAAACGCTTTGATGAGGTTAAAGAGTTTCATGATTCGGTGATTCGAAATAGAAAAGAACACCTAAAGCAAGAAATGACGGAAATCACAGTGCGAATCAATCAACGACTTGAGTTGAAGCGAAAGTTAGATGATGAGCGTTCAGAAATATTATCTTTGTTGCAGTCTCATGGTGCTTTAGATCAGTACTTGAAACTGCAGAATGCAAGCTCGAAATTAGAGGCGGATATAGAGTTATTGAGTAAAAAGCTAGAATCAATAGACAATTTGGATGAAAAGAAATCCGAATTGAAGATCAGCAGACACAATCTTCAGAAAAAAATGCGAATTGATTATACAGAGCGAGATGATGCTATTAAGGATGCAATTATTTCATTCGCAGAAATATCTGGCGAACTATACGACGAACCAGGAAAATTTAAAATTGATCCTAGTGAAGATGGGCCAAAATTTGAATTTGATATCCCTGGTAAAAAGAGTACCGGTAAGAACAAAATGCAAATATTTTGTTTCGACATGACTCTTATGAAAATATGGGCAAATGAGGAAAAAAGGCCGGATATCCTTGTGCATGACAGTGTTATTTTTGATGGTGTCGACGAGCGTCAAATTGCAAAAGCTTTAGTGATCGGTGCAGAGATGGCAGAAAAATACGGCTTCCAATATATTGTCACTATGAACTCCGACGATATGCCTGACATGTCAAATCACCCAGAATTTGATATTAATAATTACCGTGTCGACTTAGATATAGACGATACACCTTCGGGCGGATTATTCGGTATACGTTTCTAACTGTCTTTATACTTCAAAAAACAACCAAGGTAAGGCGTTGAATTAGCCTATATAGCGAATGTCCGCTTTCGGGAAATCTAAGTTTCCGCTATTGGCCGGAATCTGACACTAGTATAATAGCTAAGGATTAGAACATGAGATAGGACTAGAAACGTTAAGAATTTGTAACGTTTCCTGCTGACTGGATAGTCCCCAGGTGAGAGTCGTTGGTCTTCAAAAATAGTTCGAAAATTATCAATTTGACGGTTGACACTTAAGCTTTTTATTCATATCCTATTTGAATGAGAAAGAATCAATCACACATGATCCATCAATACCACCAAGCCAATCATATTTGGCTGGGAGCGCTATTGCTTGTGTGAAATCTAAGCCCATTCAACAAGAAAGCCCTCCCAGTGCAACTGCGAGGGCTTTTTTATTGTCAATTGAAAAATTTTGGGTGCAGATATGGAACTAAAAATTGCCGATCAAGCTAGAGGGACGAGAATTATTTCAGGTGCCGTAGCAAAAAGTAGGCGTAATTTATTGAATAGACTGGTAGATATTGCGGAGTCAGAAGGGTTTGAAGAAATTCTCTTGCCAAGTGTAGAGCCTTCGAAAGTGTATGTTAATAAAGCCGGTGCTGATGTTCTTGAGCAAATGTATGTATTTCCGGACAAAAAGCACAGACAGCTATGCCTGCGCCCGGAATGTACCGCGACTATACAACTCATTGCAGACAAGCACTTTAGAAGACAGCGCGACTTGAAGCTGTGGTATTTTGAGCGTTGTTGGCGCTATGAAAAACCCCAAAAAGGGCGCTACCGTGAATTCTTTCAATTCGGAGTAGAGGTACTAAATCCCTCGTCGCAAGATTGGTACTCTAAACTTATCAAAATCGCTGAATCTATGGTTTCCGTTAAAACAAATGACTATGTCATTGCGGATTCTGTCAGGAGAGGACTGGACTACTACACTGCTGATGGGTTTGAAATATCCGTAGAAAGACTTGGACCACAAAGACAGGTGGTTGGTGGAGGCGCTTATCGCCAGGGAATGGGTTTTGCGATTGGGTTCGATAGATTGATGCTTTGTTAGGGTAGTGTGATGGAAGGAATAGTATTTGTTGGTATTCAAGCAAGTGGGAAAACCACGTTCTATAAACGCAATTACTTCGATACTCACGTGCGTATAGGATTGGATATGCTAAAAACCCGTAACAAGGAAACGATACTGTTGAATGCGTGTGTTTCTGCCAAACAGCCCTTTGTTATCGACAACACGAACCCAAGTGTTGTCGAGCGAAAGAAGTACATTATCGCGGCTCGTGATAATGGATTCACCACAAAGTGCTATTATTTTCAGTCAAATCTCAAAGACTGTTTGGGTAGAAACCAACAACGCAGTGGAAAGAAAAATATTCCGGAAATCGGAGTAAAGGGTACTTACAACAAGCTTGAAATACCTTCATATGGTGAAGGTTTTGATGAAATGTTTTATGTGTACATAAAGAACAACGAACTGTTTGTAAAAGAGTGGAAAAATGAAATTCGATGACTAAGACAAAAAGATGCGGGTCTATGAGACAGCCAGTGATATTAAGATCATTCCCAATGTCTATATGGTAGCCCGAGTGGACGGGCGATCATTTACTCGATTGACGAAAGAAGTACACAGGTTTCAGGCGCCCTATGATATTTGGTTTAGAGATATGATGGTCGAGACGGTAAAGCATCTAATGGATAACGGGTTCAAAATGGTGTATGGATACACTCAAAGCGATGAGATTTCACTGCTTTTTGATCTGGACGATAGTACTTTTCAGCGCAAAGAAAGGAAATTGAACTCGATTTTAGCAGGCGAAGCCAGTGCGAAATTCAGTTTGCTTCTGGGAGATCTGGGGGCATTTGACTCCAGGATAAGCTGCCTTCCAACAAAGGATTTGGTGGTAGATTATTTTAGATGGCGCAACGAAGATGCACACAGAAACGCGCTGAACTCGCACTGTTACTGGAATTTAAGAAACGCAGGGTTTAGCCCTAAAGAGGCATCAAATCAATTACTCGGAATGTCGGTTGCCAATAAGAATGAATTATTATTTAAAAACGGAACCAATTTTAATTCATTACCTTCATGGCAAAAAAGAGGGATTGGTGTGTATTGGGAAACGTACCAAAAAGAGGCTACAAACCCAAGTACGGGACAAACTGTAACCGCATTGAGGAGGCGGCTCGGGGTCGAGTATGAACTGCCGATGAAAGACGAGTACAATAACTTTATTCGCAGCTTATTGTAATAGGCCACAGGAACCCCGGTCTCTGTTTGGTGAGCTCGGTAGCCCAGGTAGAATGGGCTACCGAACTATTGCGCCAACATTCTTAAAAGTCGACATTCGTGAACAATATAGAGGTAGAAAGTGACCAGTTCCTGAAAATATGGGTTAAACTGTTGGAATAAATCAAATCGGACTGCGGTTCCAATCGAGTAAGGTGGATATGATTTTCCGAATAAAAAAAATTGCTGTTATCATCCCAAGCTTATTTCTGGTGGTGGTTGCTCCATCCAGCGCAACAGATTTTCTTTACAACGGATTCATTATCGATGCTTACTACTCATTAGGTGAAGCTTGCTATAATGATAAGAATTTAGATTGCGCAATCGAAAATTACAGCAAGGCAATAGATCGCCAACCGGGCGATAGCAGAATTTACAATAGTCGCGGGTTGGCTTATCACTTTAAGAAAGAATACAAGAAGTCTGTTAGAGATTTCGATAGAGCTATTCAGCTGAATCCAAACAATTATCGAGCATACAATAATAGGGGTAACGCAAAAAGGCGTCTTGGCCAATACGAACTGGCTCTTGCAGACATAACGAAATCGATCAGTATCAACCCGCGCAATATAAAGGCATATCATAACCGAGCTTCTGTGTATATTAAGACGAAACGCTATCATGAAGCAGAATCTGACTTAAATATAGCATTGGACCTTGGATCACGTCACCACTCCACTTATAGCAATATCGGCTATGTTGCGTATAAGCTAAAAAAGTACGATCAGGCATTAGTGGACCTGAATAAAGGAGTCCAGCTTTTACCGACGGATGCGCAAACTCACAACGCGCTGGCATGGATTTACGCAACCTTGGACAACGATAAATACCTCAATGCGGAAAAAGCGATATTTCATGCTACAAAAAGTTGTGAGTTAACGGAATGGAAAAATTATGGGTATATAGACACACTAGCCGCCGCCTATGCAAGGGCAGGGAATTACCAAAAAGCCATATACTGGCAAGAGAAGGTAGTAGCTGCTAGAAAATTCCAACCGGAAAAAGTAGAATCCTCGAGAATGAGACTGAACCTGTATCGATCAGGAAAAGCATATGTGGATAAGTAGAAATACAGGTTGATGAAGTGGCCGTATGGGGACTGTCAATGGCGGGTGTATAAGGCACCATCGAAATAGTAATGATAACCGGGGTCAAATGATAACCGGGGTCAGAGCAGGGTCAGAGCAAAGTTCTAGAGCAGGCAAAGCGGAAAAAGTATGAAGTTGATATAAAGAAGGCCGCCGAAGCGGCCTTTAAAAGGGTTTTGTTTGTCCAGCAGGAAAATACCCTTCAATGATTGGACTCCCGATAACAAACTCCGGTAATCCCATTATTAATGTAAAACGTTTACATTCATTTTAGATTCTGCCCCTAATATACCCTGATAGAAACTGACACAAGGTGATACACCTAATATACCTCCGGAAATCAATCCGTAAGCTGTATGACTCGCATACAGAGGACCGCCACTATCGCCTTTTACCGCGCAATAATTTGCTTGTCCCAGGTTTTTAACAATTACGCCTTCAGTTACATAATTAACGGTTACCCCCAGTTTTGTTACTTCACCACAATTGCTATTTCCGTAAACAGCACCAGTTGTACATATTCGCATACCAATAAAACTGGAACCTTCACTATTAATCTCATATTCCTCATTCACGGTTGTATCGGGTCCCGCTGTAACATGAACCCAATTCTCTGGATTCCAACCAGGTACATTATTTATACGCAGGATAGCCATGTCACCCTCCGGTCCGAATATGTAGTTGTGTCTTGGTCCAATGTAATGCTTGCTAAGGTCCGAAAATTTGGTATACCAAGATTCAGTGGTGTTAACCACGCAATGTCCGGCGGTAAACTGATACAGTTTGTTATCGACTTTACTTCGTGCGACAAATGCGTTGGTACAACCTTTACCGCTGTCCGTTCTAATTTTATTTCCTCCTCGTAAAGAGGGGTCGCAATAGGGATAAAAACAGCCTACGGTTTCTGGTACTCCGCCAAAATAGCTTATGCTCAATTTATCTCCCAACAGCGCCTTCGCTCGTTCTACCAACTCGTTTTCCGGTTCACTCATTTGTCGATGACTCGGTAAAGTAAGCTCTACTGTATTAGTGTCCGTTCTTAGACCAACACTCAATGCGACATCCTTCCCAAATCCTACTATTTCGTTAGAAATCCAGTCGTTCGCTTCCTTTAATTCTTGTATAGAAAATCGTACTGGTACCATATCAAACGAATCTGGGAATTTTTGCTTATCCGCGCTACTACTTGCTTTTCGTAGCGCATCGCCACGATTAACAACCCCTATTTTTATTCTGTCTCCATCACTAGTATCTACCCAAACACCAGCGTAATCCGCGCCCAGCTCCTTACTATACCAGTCGTTCAGTGTCGTTAGCTCACTTTGCCAATTTAAACGAGTTAATGCCTCACTTTGTGAAATACCCCGATCACTTGCTAATTCGATTATTTCCAATTTAGAAGGCAATTTAGAATCTACTGCCGGATTAACCGTTGCAGAATTTGCTTGTATAGGCATGAAACATATCACACTGATTAAAGCAGCGCCATATAGTCCATGTTTGTTAACGAGTTTCATGTTTTTCTCCTTAATATTCCCATAAGTTTTATGCAATGCAACTATCACAAATATCTAGTGTGTTTTAAAAAAATGCGTTCGAGAAAAATCCCGAACGCAAACGAGAAAGTAAACATGCCATAGCACTATTTGCAGGGCCCTGGATAACACGTTTTGGTTTCTTCATCCCAACAACCCACTGCGACTAAAACACCGCCATTCCAAAGCTCAACACGGGTGTCTTTTTGTACTTCACTATCTGTAATAAGTTGGCTAGTCGAACCTACCGGAATATTTACTCGAAGATTCCGGAATACAATTTTACTGAGTTCGTCAACCCTCGTCGTTGCCTCTTCTTTGAGGCGAACTAAACGCGACTGATCATCATCAGATATGGAAGTACCAACGCTAGAGCTGAGCGAATAGAGGCCTTCGCTAAAAGAGACACCCGGAATTGAACATATAAATATGGAAACCAATAACATACTAATATTTTTAAAATTTTGCATTGTATTACTCCTTTTCCATTAGTCCATTAATGTTACTTTCTACAAGAAAACTACCAGGTATTGTTTTTGGGATTACGCGTTAGTAGCTGATAAACATCGTTACGCAAAACCTCACAACAATAGATAGCTACATATGCAATAGTAGCTATTTACTGAAACTCCGCTATTGGATAGTTGTTCTAGGATAAACGTCTTAAACGTATGATGAGTAAGTCTGCTTAATTCGAAGCATTTGTGGTATTAATCAGATAAGAGTTCAATTTTACAATATCTACGGGTTTAGCTATGTAGGCTATGTTGTTTTCTTTTGCTCTGGATTCTACTACATTGGATGTGTCACCCGTAACCAACATGGCAGGTAAATTTACGTTATATTGACGACGCAATTGCATTATCGAATCTATACCGTCGCATAATCCCAATCGGTAATCTGCGATTACAGCATCAGGGATAAGATTGCGTGACAATAGTATTTGTTGACAGCTTTCCAGACTATCACCGGATACGACACTGCACCCCCATTTCAACAAGAGAGCCTCCATGCCGAATAAAATATCCTTTTCGTCATCTATGGCCACTACAACCAACCCTTTTAGGCGATCATTTTTTCTGTTAAAAAATTCAGAGTATGCTTTCTTACTGGTTATCGGTAATCCATCTATGATAAAACAACTACCCTTATTTACTTCCGATATTAATACTAAGTCCAAACCCAACTGTTTAACCAACCGATCAACGATTGCTAAACCCAATCCTAAACCTTTGCTTCTATCTCTTTGTGGATTTTGTAACTGGAAAAATTCTGTAAATATATGTGACTGGTACTCTTTCGCAATACCAATGCCAGTGTCTTTGATTACTATTCTTAGTTTTCCGTGATGTAACTCTGCAGAAAGTCCAATTTTCCCTGTTTTGGTATATTTTAACGCATTAGCTAGTAGATTTCTTAATACAATTCCTAAGAGAATCTCGTCTGAATACACGTAATAATTACTGTTTACCAATTCAAAACGGAGGTTTTTAGCAGTTGCTTGAACGGAAAATTCATTGTTCAATTGTGTAAAAAGCTTATTGATGGCAATAGTTTTATTTTTAGGTTTAATGGTACCTGAATCATATTTAGAAATATCCAGCAAGGCGTTAAAAAGCCCTTCAAGAACACCGATAGATTCCACTATTTTTGAGATTGTTGGGACCAATTTCGGATTGTCACATTCTGATTCCAAAACAGCTGTATATAGGGCAACTGCATGTATTGGCTGTCTAATGTCATGAGATGCTGCAGCAAGAAATTTAGACTTAGACTCTGCCAATTTTTCGGCCTCTTCCCTTTTTTTCGAAAGATCCGCTATCAGTCTTATGTTCTCCGACCGAAGATATAGTAAATCTATATATGTCGAATTTATTTTCCGTGCATAAACGTATACAAAAATAAACATAATAGCTATTACACCCAGACCGAGCAATGAACGTGTATCGGAGATTGATATTAAACTGTAAAATACCGGGATAGTTAATCCAATAGTAAACGCGGAAAATGAAGTTATATAATAAAATAGATAAGGTACTGTACTGATATTTATTGCAATAATGAACACAACCAATAGCATTTGTTCGCTACTGACCAATTGTCCATAGTGAAAATAGAACAACGAACCCCAAACAAACCCAAAGATTACAGAAGAATATAGCTCCAACCATGCCCATAAATACGTATGATCAACAGTGTTCTGCTTTCGGTATAACAACACTGAAAAGTACCGTATGCTAATTATCGATAAAATCGGAGTTATAGTCAAATCTGGTGTACGCGACCATGATCAGGCAGCGCTCCTTTGACGTTTAACTGTTTGTTTCTTTACTCCATCTACAAATCTTACATCGTTAATCACTTCGGCTAAAAGTGAAAACC
>JAOUJW010000025.1 GCA_029882975.1 Gammaproteobacteria bacterium | reverse complement strand
GGTTGGTGCAGTCACTCCATTGGGAAAACTCCACAAATAAGTGAGGGTATCGTTTTCGGGGTCACTGCCGCTGCCTTGGAACACCGCTGTGGTTCCGCTGATTATGCTGAAGTTACCGGTGCTGCCGCTTGCGCCACTACCGGCATCATGACTGATGCTGCCATTGGGTGCTTGATTGACGCCGGGTGATCCAACACTGACAGTGACACTTGCCGGTGTGGGGTCGGTATTGCCCGCGCTATCCCGTACACTCAGGGAAATCGTGAAGCTGCCTGTGTTGGGAAAGCTGACATTAAAAGGACTGCTGCCGGGACTGGTTGGTGCAGTCACTCCATTGGGAAAACTCCACAAATAAGTGAGGGTATCGTTTTCGGGGTCACTGCCGCTGCCTTGGAACACCGCTGTGGTTCCGCTGATTATGCTGAAGTTACCGGTGCTGCCGTTTGCGCCAATACCGGCATCATGGCTGATACTGCCGTTGGGTGGCAGATTTGACCCTACCGCTGCCACATTGATACGGACACTGACAGGAACCGAGCGCAAACCGAGACTATCACTTACCGTAAGGGTGGTTGTTACGCTACCTGTTTGATTGAAAGTAACCGTGGGGTTACTAATACCGGATTGCGTTATGGATGTTTGAGCGCCGCTGAAGGTCCATTGGTAAGCGAGAACCGTATTATTGTCCGGGTCGTAACTGTTGTCGCCTCGGAACCGAATTCGGTCGCCCACAATCACCGATTGTTCAGTTGCCGGCAAAATAACGGCAACAGGGCGCTGATTGGCGTTTGTGTTACCCTGAACATCGTTGTTTCCACTGTCAGCAGGAGCGCTGCAGGATGTCAGCAAAACAAGGATAAGATGCAGGCAAAACCCTGCATAAATGCAGTTCCAACGCATGGAGAATTCCTTTCAGAAACGCGGTGGTCCTAGTATATATCAGCATACTGCTGCTATAGAAGCGGTTTTATGAGCGCGATTTTACCGGACAATATAACCCCTGTCTTCCAAGCAACGGGCCATGCTGTTTTGGTAGTGTTGGATGTCACGCCAATGGTAATCGTGGGTTTCTAATGTGGGATCTATCCCTGTACGGGCAACCGCAGAGTCATGGCATTCAAACCGATCTCTGGATTGGCGTTTTATATTTTGATTACGCCGCGGCGTAATCCACAAACGTAAAGCCGTACTCTCGGCAATCGCGGGAGCCGCTCCTGCTGGTTGGTCCACCACAACAAAGGTTTCGTGGGATTCACTCCAGATGTAATAGGTATTGTTGGCAAAATAATAGTTGTTTTGATCCAAGCTAAAGGCAATAACGTTTAAAGGGAGTAATTCAATTTCAGCGCCGATAGGTGCGGAAACTACCACGTATTGATCGCGATACTGATAATAGAATACCCCCTCGTGATAGAAATAGTCATCGCCATCAACGTGTAGTGTCACCGCATCACGGGGTAAGTTGTTGACCGAGTCACCCACCAAGGGCAGTTGTACAAAGATAGGGGCCAAATACCACGTGTTATACCATGGCGTGCGGTAATACACATAACGGTGACGATGGTAATAGTCGTAATGGGGGCCGTGGTCTTGGTGATAGTGGTGATGACTTTCGCCACGGTGCGAGTGTTTGTGGCGGTGTTTGGCAATGATACTGTCTTGCCAGTGTTCCAACAGGCGGGCCGGGGGAATGGGTTTGGGAATTTTTAAATTCGAGCTTGAACCGGATTTGTGTGTGTTACCGGGAAGACGAATGACCCCATGAGCATCCGGCATGTCCAACAAATTGTTCCAGGATTTTTCTTTGGGTTTTGAACGTTTGTCCTGATTTGGCTTGGAAAGCCCGGGTGTATCCAACCTTGGTTTGGACAACCTGGGCTCAGACAACCTGGGCTCAGAAAGTCTGGGTGTCGATAGCTTAGGCTCAGACCGAGGTTCAGACTGTGATTTGCGTGTGGGCGCCGGTTGGTGTTTCGCTTTTGGTACCAAGGGCGTCACCCGCATAGTGGTGGGTGGACGTTCCTTAGAGTTCACCGGTTTGGATTGACGCGTTTGTGAATCTTTCGGTCTGAGTTTGTGCCGTGACGATCCCGGTTCTATTTTTTGGCGCAGGCCTTGCTCGGATTTGTGTCGGCGCGGTTCCTGTCGGAGTTGGGGAGACTTGAATGGTTTTTCAATAGGTTTAAGTTTTGGGGCGTCAAATTTTTTACTCGGATGTTTGTGTTTCTTGTCTTTCTCGTTGTTTTCTTTGTCAAATCGAGGTTGGGGCAGATCTCGCAACAGGTCACGAGCAAAGCTGTTTGTCGTGGAAAATGTTAGCAGCAATAGGGGGAAAAGAAAAATGGTTAAATATTTCATAGGCTTATGGTTGTTCACTGGATTGTCCTCGAGGTGCTTTGACAACAAATCGGGCACCCTGCTGTCGCCCTGTCATTCCTATAACGAATGCGGGGTAGTTTTCCGTCGCTGAGCACAGTTAATGCAACGGTTTATGTTATACCCGAATCAACTCGACTAAAATGCTTCGGCTAAGATAAAACAATAATTCATTGATACAAGGTCGGTCGATAAATGATCAAAGAATCCGTGGTGGATGCACGCATAACCCCTCAGGGGCGTTTGGATGTGTTGTCAAAATCAGAAGTAAGTCGCTTGCTGGATACCAGCACCGGCGGCTTATACAACATTTTTCGTAATTGTTCTTTGGCTGTGTTGAACTGCGGAAATTACATGGATGATGGCAAAGAGTTGTTGGAACGCTATCAGTCCTTCGACATAAAGGTCGTCTCCCAGGAGAGGGGCATAAAGCTGGAAGTGAAAAGCGCGCCGGCTTCGGCTTTTGTTGATGGCAAAATGATAAAAGGAATCAATGAACATTTGTTTGCTGTGTTAAGGGATGTGGTTTATGTGGGGGGCGAGATAAACGATAATCCCAAGTTCGATATGGACAGCTCTGCAGGTATTACCAATGCCGTGTTTCATATTTTGCGCAACGCCGGCATATTGCGCCCCATGACGAACCCAAAGTTGGTCGTTTGTTGGGGTGGGCATTCCATTAAACGTAAGGAATACGATTATACCAAGGAAGTGGGTTATCAGATAGGTCTACGCGGTTTGGATATATGCACGGGCTGCGGACCGGGTGCCATGAAGGGACCGATGAAAGGGGCAACCATTGGCCACGCCAAGCAACGTATTACCAGTGGCCAATACTTGGGTGTTACTGAACCCGGCATTATTGCCGCCGAATCACCCAATCCTATTGTGAATGAACTGGTGATCTTGCCGGACATTGAAAAACGCCTGGAGGCGTTTGTTCGCACCGGCCATGGTATTGTGGTATTTCCCGGTGGTGTGGGTACAGCGGAAGAAATCTTATATATATTGGGAGTATTGTTACATCCCGACAACCAGGGTGTTCCTTTTCCCCTGGTGTTTACCGGACCCAAAAGCGCTGAAGAATATTTTCGACAAATCGATAGTTTTATTGCCAAGACCCTGGGTGAAAAGGCTCGCAATCTGTATACCATTATTGTGGATGATGCGGTACAGGTGGCACAAACTCTGAGTAAAGGCATTGAACACGTGCGCCAGTTTCGAACCGATAAAAGTGATGCGTACTACTACAACTGGGTATTGAATATTGATAACGCTTTTCAGCAGCCTTTTAATCCCACGCATCAAAATATGACGGCACTGGAGCTACACAAAAACCAGGATACTCACCATTTGGCGGCTAACTTGCGCCGGGCTTTTTCCGGTATTGTCGCGGGAAATGTTAAAGATGAAGGTATACGCGCTATTGAAGAGTACGGTCACTTTGAGATTCGTGGTGAAAAGTCCATTATGGAACCCATGGACGAGTTGTTACGGGCATTTGTGGAACAGCATCGCATGAAGTTGCCGGGCAAGAAGTATAAACCGTGTTATGAAGTGGTGAAGTAAAGATTTTGTTGGTACACATGTGCAATATATTTATTTTATGGGGCCGGGTACCACGCGTTTCCAGTTTTCGTTATCTCGAATGACTTCGTGTTTGGCCCAGAGACAAAACCTGGTTTTCTCCATATAACCGGATGAGTGACGGCCGTTACCGGCAACGGTTTTATACACCACCATTTCTTTGTTGGGGTCGGAATGGTGGTATTCATCCACGATTTGTCGCACGGTCCAGTCTTTTCCATATTCACCATTACTGTAAAAAGAACCCAGAGTGAGTTGGTCCACACTAATGTCTGTTTGCTGCGAATGCGTTCGGATCAATTCGAATATGCGACGCATTTCCTGCTCTGTGATGTCCACGTACGAATCCATTTGTTCTAAAGCGTATTCAAAATCTTCATGGGAAAACGTTAATGTTTCGTTGACTTCCGCAGACGGTGATTGTGTGGGTAGGTCCTTTTTTCGCCAGGCGTTGGGGTAGCGGCGCCATTGGAAGGGGTAATTGAATAAAACAGCAATCGTTACAATAATAAACACATTGAGCATGACCGGGGTGAGCACAAATTGAAAGCCCAATTCTCGAGTGGCATCACCACCCAATACCGCCGCCAGTGCCGTTGCACCGCCCGGAGGATGAATGCATTTTAAGTAATACATAACCCCAATGGCAGCGCCAACGGCGATACCGGCTGCCAGGGCTTGGGGGCTGATGCTCAGGGTGCAAATAACGCCAATGATCGCCGAGATTAAATGTCCGGCAAATACCGCCCACGGTTGCGATAAAGTGCCGTGAGGTACTGCAAACAGCAGCACAGCAGTGGCTCCCATGGAGGCAATAATCATGGTGGCGGCTTCGCCTTGAAGTACCCAACGACTGACCAGCAAGATACCAATGATGGAAACCAGGCCGCCCAAAGCCGACACTAAACGTTCGGTATGACTTACGGAGGTTTGTTCGATACCTAATATTTCCGTCAAAGACTTGGGGGACATGAGACACCTGCATCGTTTCAAGTTGTGGCTATTTTAACCTCCGAGCGACGCTAAAACCAACTTTAGTCGACAGGGCCTTCTTTATAGGGATAGACTCACAAAGGTTTTCAATGGACATTCATACCCGCCAATGCAGTTTACCTTTGACAAGCGCCGCCGCTTATGGAAAAGTCAGGTCATATGATTAACAGCATTTGTGTATGAAACATTCAAAGCTTTCCTTGCTTTTAGTGGTGGTCATTGGCGCTGCGGCAACTTTTTACGTTTCTAAGGACACGGATCCGCCGGAACAACAGCCTATGGAGCCCATTGCCATTCCGTTCCAGGAAGAGTTTGAAGCGCCGCAAAACCAATATTTGGTTCCCGATGTGGATACCTTTTTGGCCAATGAGCCTTCAGCGGATACAGCACCAACACCGGAACCTTTACCTAATCTGGCTGACAGTGATCCCGTGGTGCAGCGGGCTTTGGCGACCGTGGTTCCTAAACCGGATTTTCTTAGCCACTTGGTTTTGAAAGACATCATCTCCCGTTTTGTGGTCAGCATTGATAATCTTCCGGAGAAAAGTTTGCCGGGACGGTTTCGTTTACTCAAGCCGGCACCGGGAGCGTTTACCGCATTGCGTAACGGCAATCAAATTCAAACGGACCCGGCCAATGTACAAAGATACGATGCTTACATCGCAGCGCTCAAAAGCCTTAATATGCGAGCGTTGTTATTGACCTATGTGAGTCTGTATCCCTTGTTCCAGGAAGCTTATGAAGAATTGGGATATCCTGATCGGTATTTTAATAACCGATTGGTGGAGGTGATTGGGCATTTGTTAGAGGCGCCGGAAATAGCATATCCGGTAGCGTTGGTGCAACCCAAAGTCTTCTACCAATATGCCAATCCGCGTTATGAAAATCTCTCCAGCGGGCAAAAAATGTTGCTCAGATTAGGGCCGGAATACGGCGCCACGGTGCGGGACTTCTTGCAGGAACTGCAAACCCAGCTCATTGGCTTGTCACGGATAACGGCAGAATCGGTCGATAAAAAGCCGTAGGGGCCACTCGTTGCCCACGTGGGACAAATATGCACGAGCCCCAACAATTCGACCGAGGGGGTATGGGTCAGGAGCTGTGTCGAGATCGCGTTGGGAAGCCTAGAAAAACCACCCCAAACTCAATTGTAAAAAATCATCATCGCGCCAGGGATAGAGGAGGCTGCGGACATCCAAGCCGGAAAATACTCTGGCTTCCAGATTGAGTTTCCAACTGTCACCCAAACGTCGTGAGCCTTCCAAACTAAACATGCGCCCCTTGTTATCCAAGTCTAAAATAACACCGGCCAGCAGGTCTGTGGATTGGGCATCGTTAAAGGCGATACGGCTGCCCACCATCAGATGATTGTTGAAAACCGCCGCATCGCCGCGGTCATCGAATAAGTATTCGCTGATCACTCCCACATCCACAGCGGATTCCAATATGCCGACAAAGGTGTATTCAAATCCCCCGGTCAGGGCCGTGTGTCGCCGGTTCGTGCTGTCACGAGAAATCCATTCCAGTTTCAGCAACCAGTTATCCATGGTGGCTTGAACGTCCATGCCGGTTTGTGACATGAGTGCATAATGGGGGATAAGCACCGGTTCTCCCTGCGGGTTCAGTCCCGGGGTTAGCGTCGGTTCACGATTGGTCCCGTAAAATTGACTCAGACCAATGTCCCAAACATCCACGGAATGATGCCAGCGCACGGCATAATCCACATGCCGGTCTTCTTGCGAAGATTCATAAGTGCTCCCGCTGGTATCCACCACGACAGGGGTTCTAGGTCGACCGTCTTTTGCGGCAAAGGTGCGTTGCCGAAACCCGGTGAGCACATACACATCCACAATGCCCAGATCACTGACGAAAGAGGCGTTGATCATGGGCTGTCCCAGTTTGTCCTCACCGTCGGGATTTTCCAGGAAGTCAGTCTGATTGATGACATCCACCAGGTGTTGTGATTCAGTCACTCCCCAGAACACTTTGCGTATGCCTACGCGTAACTCCCAGTCGGCATACACACCCAACCAGGTCAGTTCACGAACATCCGCGTGACTGCGTTCTTCGTCATGTCGGTCGTAGCGTACAAAGGGGGTAAAGCCAAAGCTGTACTTGCCATTGTCCCATTGCTGTGTGTATTGCGGCTCCACGGCAATAGACGCATAGCTTTGCTGTTGTTCCGCATAGAGTCCGGGGTGTTGAAAGTATCGAAATTGAGTTTCCACATTTCCAGACCACCGACCGTCACTCAGGGCAGTCAGTGGAAACAGGAGTAAAAGACTTATAAGTATGGGTCTGAACATGGTGTATTGAATTATCGGATTCTTTTAAGTGCATTTCGATCGAAATCCTTATCACTCAGATTGATCCCGAATTGAAAGTTTTCCCAAAGCAGCGTCGTGCTTTTGTTGGTGACATGATTTTTCATTTCCATCCGCGACGGACGCCAGTACTTGTCCAGGTATTGTTTGAATTCGTGTTGTGTCAGGGTTTTCATCAGCTCGTTTTTTCGGTCATAGAAATCGATTTTCAGAGGACGGTAAGTTTGTTTGTCCATCCAAGTAATCAGACGGGTATATCCGGAGTGTTTATAGGTGGGTACCCGTTCCACCACAAAGCAATCCCGGTTCTCAATTTTCTCGTCGCGCAGCCACTTATAAGTATATTTTCCCACTTCCTGGGAAGAGATATCTTCATAGGCAAACTCACTTCCCATAAAGGGCCCGGATTTGTTGTTGGAGGAAATCCGTTTTACTCGTTTTAAGGCGGGCAAATACAGCCATTGTTCATCCGCCTTTTGTACATGGGTGTAACTTAAAAACGCAGTCCCTTTCACGTCCGGTGGTGTATCAAAAATCGACAGAGCCTTATCACCATCGCCGGATACTTCCAGAGTTTTGGAGCGTATGGCGCGAGTACTTTCCCGGCCTTCGGCGTTGCGTAGAATCATTTTCATGGTGGAACTCTGGCTTTTCCAGCCCGTGTCTCGAACATCAGCTTCTTGGGCTATCTGCAGCCCTTTTTCCTCTGCCGTCTGCGCCTGGGCGTTAAGCAGAGGCAGTGCTGCGAACCATAGTGTCAGCGCCAGTATCCGCTTGTTCATTGGTTTTCTCCTCGAGTTTCATTAATAAAGGTGGCAGGAATAAAAAGTCGGCCATCAATGCAAAGGCAATGACCACGGATGTGAGCAGACCCATACCCGAATTCAATTGGAAACTGGATAGTGACAGCACTAAAAATCCCATGACCAGCACGATAGAAGTGATAGTTAGAGCCAATCCTACCGTGGTAAAGGCATATCGCACCGCCTCCTGCGAATTGAGGTTTTTTTCACGACGGGCCCGCAAGTATTTACTGAGAAAGTGTACCGTGTCATCCACCACAATTCCCAAGGTCATACTGGCAACGACGGACAGGCTTAAGCCCACTTCGCCCACCAATATGCCCCAAAGCCCGAATCCCATCGCAGCGGGTACTAAATTGGGTACCATGCTGACAATGCCAATTTTTACGGACCGTAGTGCGAAAATCAGTATTATGGAAATCAACACCAAGGCCAAAGTGGTACCGGTCAACATACTTTTGATATTAACTTCCCCTATATGGGCAAACATCAAGGAGGTGCCACTGCCCTTGGAGCCTTTGAGAATTTGCGTATTGGCTTCCAGCCAGTTTTGTGCCCGCTGTTCCAGTTCTATCAATTGATTGGATGAGATGGTTTTCAATGTTGCCGTGAAGCGTGTTGCGGATTTGTCCACATTAATCTGGTTGTTCAGGTCCAGGCGATAGGGTAGAGACATTTCATACAACAGCAGGAACTGAGCCGCCAAATCTTTTCGCTCGGGTTGTCGATAGTAAGTCGGGTCATCGCCATTCATGTTTTTATTGATACGTTTCATCACATCGGAAAATGTGCTGACATGAATGGTTTCCGGCTGACGCCTAAACCATTCGGCGAATTGTTCCACTTCATTCAAGTACACAGGATCGCTGATGCCGTCCTTTTTACCCGACTCCAGTGAGTAGTCGATGATATACAAGCCGCTGAGGTTTTCCGCCATGAAATCCGCATCCTGGCGAAAGGTGACACTTTCATCAAAGTAGTGTACGAAAACGTCGTTCAGTTCGTTTTTGGGGACAAAAGCGACCAGCACTGCGATCAGTCCCAACATCCCCCACATGAACTTGCGTCGATGGCTCACCACTGTATTACCCAAACGTCCCATCAGTCGGTCGCCGGTGGTTTGTTTTTGCGGACGAACTCGGGTCGGCAACAGCATCATGACGGCCGGCAGGAAAAACACCGCTAGTATAAACGATACCAGTACGCCGATAGCTACCATGGTTCCCAGATGCTGGAACGGGGGTACATCAGAGAAATTCATGGTAAGAAATCCAATGGAGGTAGTGAGGCTGGCCAGGAATACCGGTTGGAAATTGATGCGCAAGCTCTCCACCATGGCGTCGGGTTTGGATTTTTCCAGGCGCAGTTCGTGAAGATAAGTCACCAACACATGCACCGCATTGGCAATGGCCACTGTGAGTATGATAGTGGGCGTTGCGGACGAAGGTGGGCTGATGGGAAAGCCCAGGTAGAATCCCAATCCCATAGCGCTGACTATGGAAAAGACGATCAACACCATGGTGGCCAGTGCCCCACTAACACCTTTAATGAGAAACCCCAGCGCGATCAGCATTACAGCGAAACTGATGGGGACCAGTGACTGCATATCCTGTTTAGATGACTCGGAGAATGCATTATTCATCATGGTAATGCCGCTTAAACGAATACTGACATCGGCATACTTGGATTCGAATTTTGCAGCCAGATCCCGTGCGAAGGCTACCGCTTGCGGTACTTCCGTGGCGGGATTTTTGCCCGGTAGTTGAATGGTGACGTTGACACCGGCTACGTGAGCTCTATCGGACACAATCCGGTTGAGCAGCACCGGCTCGCTCAAAGCGATCTTTTCAATATGCGCCAGACCGGCGGGAGACAAATCAGCTTCTTCGCCTACCAAGTCACCCACATACAAGTCATCGCCATCCGCTCGGGTGTTTTGAAAATTAGTCACCGAATCCACACGAATGGAAAACGGGATCTGCCATGCGTCTGTAGTCAGTTCCCGGATGATTTTCAGCGTGGACTCAGTAAACACCTTGCCATCCTTGGGGATGACCATGAACATGATATTGTCGTTTTTAGTGAAATTTTTCTCCAGTTGCTCAAAGGCCACCAACTGGGGATTGTCATGACTGAAAAACACGCGATAGCTGGTGGTTAGACTGAACAGACGCAAACCGCTGGCAGCCATTAACACTGTCAACAGAGTGATGAGCATCACTTTCCAGGGATGGCTCACCACCCAACGCGAGTATTGGAGTAAACGTGTGTTGTCATTCATGATGCGGGTTCCTAGGGGAAAGATTCAACGGATCAGCGTGATTTCAGGCCGTCAATAAGCAGGTCTACCAGTGAATGGGCTTTGTGCTGCAATGATTCCAGTGTGTATAAGTGCATAAACGTGGGTACATCGAAAACGGTAATAGCGACTAATATGGACTGGGCAGCTTGCTGGGTATTCTCAACCTGAAATTCTCCCTTGCGGTTGCCCTCCGCAATGAGTTGCATTAACAGGTTTTGTTTGGCCTCCATGTGAGCGTAGACCAGATCCATTTTGCTGTCACAAATGGCTGTGACCATTTCATTTATACGCGGCGTTTCTGAAATCTGGCAGTTTGTTTCTCTGAGCGTTTCCAGGACAAAGCGTCGAAGTTTTTCTGAAGCACTTAAATCGGTTTGCAGCACATCGGATAAAATTCGAACCTTGTTGGAGAGACAGTCGCAAGCGAGCCTGGCGCCGATGTCCAGTTTGTTTTCAAAGTGCCGGTACAAGTTTGCCGCCGACATATCACAATCTTTAGCAATTTCGGCCATAGTGGTTTTGTTGTAACCGTAACTTTGAAATCGTTCTCGTGCAGCGTCGAGGATTTTCAGTTTGGTTTCGTCACCCTTGGGGGGATTCACCGTGGTTTGTGCAAAAGTGAGGTTTTCGTCCATGGGAAAGAAGTGTAGTTGCTGCGATGTGAATAATCAATAAAATATTCACTATTTAATATTCACATAAGCTTGTATGGGAGAAATAAAGTAAGCTGATGAAAATCAAATAAAAAAGCCCCGGAAGACCGAGGCTCAAAGGTAATGCCAACTCTGTATTCATCACACAAAGGGGAAAGATGAATACTTCAAGGGGTACTGTGCTAGGAGGTTGCACAGTATGGTCGAATATTATAATACATTAATATAGATGTCAACTATTTTTCCCCCCTGCAATGCAATCAAAACGGTCGTTGCATCTTTCTCTGTTACACCAATGCTAAATCAATGACATAAAAGGAGAACATCATGAGAACAATCTTGTCAGCCCAGAAACAGGTATTAAGTCTCTTGCGTCAGGCCAAACAAAAACTGCACAAAATGCTGGAGAAAAAGCCGGGGAGCCCATGTCTAAGTTAGATCAAAGTGTTAAAAACTTTTATAACTCAAAACAGTTGGACCCGAAATCACTGCAACGAATTCTGGCTCAGGGAGTTGCAAACCGGGTTAGCGCCAACGGTCATCGAAAATTCACCTGGGGAATGGCGGCTGTCCCGGCCTTGGTTGTAGGGATTACGCTGAGCTTATACAACAATCACGAGGGAGGTTTGTCCGCTGAGATATTGGCCCGTCTGATGTTGGAAGAAATTCACATGAATCACCAGAAAAACCCGGACGTGGAGTTTGCATTAAGTGATGCGTCAGCGTTGAGTCGGTAAATGAATCGTTTAGGTTTTGCTATAGAATTACCGTCCACCCTGGCGCACGAGTTTGGTTTGTTGGGGGGCGCGATATTGTTCTATTCAGGGAAACCTGGCAGCCCAATTGAAATTGAAGCACAAAAAAAAAGGTTATCTGGCCACGCTGTATTTGGCACCTCGAAATACCCGTTTGGACCGGGTGCAACTGATACAGGATCAACCCTCCTCCTTACCATTAACCGGCCCACCGTGGCAGTAAGCCAAATGTTTGCCACAAAGTGACATTTTCACCTCCTTAGTCTGCTGCAAAGTAGCGCCTGCCGGTCTATGCTTTAAATAGGCGTAGGATCTTGTTTTTAGGGGTATTAAGCAAGCACAGTGGGGTGAATGAACTGCTTATGTTGGAAGCGGTTGTAAAGTTAAAATGGTCCCTTTCTTTCAGGTTTTTTGCTGCGATAATTGGTATCACTGTTGCAAGTTTTTCATGCTCAAAGACACTACGTATAAGTTGTGCACACCCTGTCGTTTGTTCGTTAATTGATCAGTTTACTGAGGCGGTAAAGCTTTGGGCAATCAAGCCGATAGGTTTTACAGGGTCCTTTCGTTTATCGATTGGAGGGGCAGACCTGGGCCTCTTAGGTAGGCCTTGGCAAGAGCTTCACTCACAGCGGATGATAGAGGATGTACTCACAGATACCAAATTTTGGATGCTCGCATGAGAAGGTTTAAGAATAATTCTCACCTTAATAGCAGTAATGCACCATTCGTTGAGGAACTCTATGCGGCGTATCTGAAAAAACCTACATCCGTTAGCTCTGAGTGGCAAAAGTATTTTCAACAGTTGCAAAGCCAGGACACCGAAGCTCCACCGGATGTGGACCATCAGGAGATCCGCGACGAATTCGCCCGCATTAATCGTGATACCCGTCAACCGGCGGCTCCGTTGGCACGCATGCTCAGTGCTGATGCCGAGTCCAAACAAATCCACGTATTACAATTAATCAATGCTTATCGTTTTCGAGGGCACCAGCACGCCGAGTTCGACCCTTTGCACTTGAATGCCAAGGAACATGTGCCTGAGCTGGAGCTACAGCACCATAGTTTGTCCGACTTGGATTTGGATATGGTGTTTAATACCGGCTCCTTAATGGGACCACGACAGGCTTCTTTGCGTGAAATTTTAGAAATATTGAAACAGACATATTCCGGTCAGATCGGCGTGGAATATATGCACATCACCGACACGGAGGAAAAACGTTGGATCCAGCATAGGCTGGAAAGCGTATGCAGTACTCCTAAATTCAGTGAAGCCAAACAGCAGCGATTATTGGAACGTGTAGTCGCAGCCGGTGAGTTTGAGCGCTATTTACATACCCGCTACGTGGGGCAGAAACGTTTTTCTCTGGAGGGTGCCGAGAGCCTCATTCCATTGATGGATGAATTAATCCAGAGGGCAGGTGGTCGGCACAAAGTGACTGAAGTGGTGCTGGGTATGGCTCATCGGGGTCGTCTCAATGTGTTGACCAATATCTTAGGCAAAGCACCCAATACCTTGTTTATGGAATTTGAAGGAAAAGTTCACAGCAATGGCAACGGCGGTTCCGGTGATGTGAAGTACCATCAGGGTTTTTCCTCGGACATTCAAACTGAGAGCGGTATCGTTCATTTGGCTCTGTCTTTTAATCCGTCACATTTGGAAATCATCGGGCCTGTGGTGGAAGGGTCCACACGGGCACGGCAAAATCGCCGGGGTGATCTAAGCGGATCTTTGGTTTTGCCCATATTGGTCCACGGTGATGCTGCTTTTGCCGGACAGGGTGTGGTTATGGAAACCTTCCAAATGTCCGAAGCTCGCGGTTACACCACCGGGGGAACGGTACATATTGTGGTTAACAACCAGATCGGTTTTACCACCAGCAATCCGCTGGATGCACGCTCCACCGTGTATTGTACCGAAGTGGCGCGTATGGTACAGGCACCCATATTTCATGTTAACGGTGATGATCCGGAAGCCGTGGTGTTTGCAGCACAGCTCGCTTTGGATTTTAGAATGCGATTTCAAAAAGATGTGGTGTTGGATATGGTATGTTACCGGCGTCATGGTCACAGTGAAGCGGATGAACCGTCGGCCACCCAACCCATGATGTATAAGCAAATCAAGGCTCATCCACCGGTTGCGCAATTGTATGCGGAATCTTTGGTGCAAAAGTCCGGGGTTGATCCGCACCTGGTCGACCAAATCAAAAAAGAGTATCGCGAAGCGCTGGAACATGGTGAATGCGTGGCGCCCAATATTATAACGGGTACTTTTGACAAACCCTACTGGGTGGACTGGAAGCCATACTTACAAGCCAATGATTTTCAACAAGTGGATACCAGTCTATCTGCAGAAGATGTGCGTCGTTTGATGTTTAAATCGTGTGAGGTGCCGGAAGATATATCGGTCCATACTCAGGTATCGCGGATTTTCAAAAGTCGACGTCAAATGGCTCAAGGTGAAATTCCCATGGATTGGGGTTTTGCAGAAACCTTGGCTTACGCCTCTTTGCTTCAATCCGGTTTTCCGGTGCGTATTTCAGGTCAGGACTGTGGTCGGGGAACGTTTTTTCATCGCCATGCAGTGGTGCACGACCAAAAAGACGGATCCGCCTATATCCCATTGCAGTTTTTGTCTGAAGAGCAGGCGCACTTTACCATAATCGACTCTTTGTTGTCTGAGGAAGCGGTGCTGGCGTTTGAATACGGTTACAGTACTGCCGCTCCGTACTCTCTGGTTATCTGGGAGGCTCAGTTCGGTGATTTTGCTAACGGTGCCCAGGTGGTGATAGATCAGTTTATCAGCTCCGGTGAATCCAAGTGGGGTCGCTTGAGTGGTTTGGTTATGTTCTTGCCGCACGGGTTTGACGGCCAAGGGCCGGAGCATTCCTCGGCTCGATTGGAGCGCTATTTACAGTTGTGCGCTGAAGATAATATGCAGGTTATCGTACCTACTGTGCCTGCACAAATCTTCCACGCCTTGCGCCAACAAATGCTGAGCAATGTGCGTAAACCTTTGGTGGTGATGTCACCCAAGAGTTTGCTTAGGCATAAGTATTCTGTGTCCGCATTGGAAGATGTCTGTGAAGGTGGCTTTAGAGCGGTCATCCCGGAAGTCGACGAGATCCAAGCGGCCCAAGTGAATAAAGTGGTCCTGTGTTCAGGTAAAGTGTACTTTGATTTGTTGGATGCACGACGTGAGCGGGGTATCAATAAGGTCGCTATCGTGCGTTTGGAACGCTTGTATCCATTCCCACAGCAAGAGTTGGAGCAGTGCCTGCAACACTATCCCAACGCCGTCGATATTGTTTGGTGCCAGGAAGAACCGAAGAATCAAGGTGCCTGGTATTACATCCAGTCTTTATTGTTGAAAATGACCAAGCCAAATCAAACCCTGCAGGTGACGGCTCGACCTGCATCGGCATCACCGGCGGTGGGTTATTATCAAAAACACATCGACCAGTTACACGAGTTGATCAATGATGCTCTGGGCTTAAGTGAGGTACAAATGGTCAATACAAGCAATGTCAAAACGAGCAATTAGTCAAAGCAAACAACTGGTTAATACAAGCAAGGAGAACAAGGAATGCTGGTTGAGGTGAAAGTACCTGTTTTAGCGGAGTCTATTTCCGAAGCGACGTTGATGAACTGGCATAAGAAAATCGGTGATGCGGTCCATGCGGAAGAAAACTTGGTGGATTTGGAAACCGACAAAGTGGTGTTGGAAGTGGTTTCACCCAAGCAGGGCGTGTTGAAGGAGATTCGTAAACCCGACGGTGCTAATGTCCTTAGTGATGAAGTGATCGCGGTTATCGACACCGATGGCGTAACTCAGACGGAAACGGCGGTGAATGATGATGGTGCCGCAGCGGTATTTCCAGAACCTTATGAAGTCACCAAAATTCCTCCGGCTGCTTCCACATACGATCAGGAGCTCAGTCCGGCCGTTCGCAAGTTGGTGGCGGAAAATGATGTGGACCCCAATAAGATTATAGGTACCGGTAAAGACGGCCGCTTAACCAAATCCGATGTGCTCAAATATCTTGAAACTGTAGAGAAAGTGGAATCGGAACCGGTGCCACTGACCCCCAGTAAAGTCCCTGATGTAAGCCTGCCACGTCCGGGTGTGGATATGAAACCGGTGAGTGACGGTTTGCGACCGGAACGACGAGTTCCCATGAGTCGTTTGCGTGCCCGTATCGCCGAGCGATTAAAAGAGGCGCAGAACACGGCTGCTATTCTGACCACATTTAATGAAATCAATATGCAACCGGTCATGGATTTGCGTAACAAGTACAAAGACCGATTCCTAAAACGCCATAACGTCAAACTGGGTTTTATGTCCTTTTTTGTAAAAGCGGCGGTTGAGGCACTAAAACAATATCCTGTGATCAATGCGTCCGTAGAGGAAAACGAGATTATCTACCACGGATTTTATGATATCGGCATTGCCGTCAGCTCGCCTCGTGGACTGGTGGTTCCCATTTTGCGCGACGTGGATCAAATGAGCTTTGCCAATGTTGAAGCCGCCATTTCGGGTTTTGGTGAAAAAGCCCGTGACGGACGCCTAACCATACAGGACTTGACCGGTGGCACGTTCAGCATATCCAATGGCGGTGTGTTTGGTTCTATGTTGTCCACTCCCATTTTGAATCCACCCCAAAGCGCTATTCTGGGTATGCACAATATTACCCAACGTCCCATGGTGGAAAACGGCGAAATCGTGGTTCGTCCCATGATGTATGTGGCGCTGTCATACGATCACAGAATAATCGACGGAAAGGAAGCGGTACTATTTCTTGTGGCTATTAAACAAGCCCTGGAAGATCCGGCCCGCATGTTATTGGATATATAACGCATAAGGGAGATAGTCATGGCTGACTATGATGTAGTCGTCATTGGTGGTGGTCCAGGTGGTTATGTGGCGGCCATACGCTGCGCCCAACTGGGAATGAAAACCGTCTGTGTGGATGCCTGGCAAAATGAACAAGGTCAATCCACCTTAGGAGGTGTGTGCCTCAATGTGGGGTGCATTCCTTCCAAGGCTCTGCTGGACAGTTCCCATCATTACCATTCCATGCTCAACGAATTTAAACATCACGGTATTGAAGTAAATAAACACTCTTTGAAGCTGGATGTGATGATGCGGCGCAAGGATCAGATAGTCGAGTCGCTCACCGCCGGCATATCCACCTTGTTTGCAAAAAATAAAGTGGACTGGATCAAAGGCCATGGACGTTTGCTCTCCAATAGTTGCGTAGAGGTGGTTCATCACGACAGCAAGTCCGAAGTCACAGAGCTGAATTGCAACCATATCATTATCGCCACCGGCTCCACACCGACAGAGTCGTCTCTGGCCCCTTTTGATGATGATTTGATTGTTGATTCCAGTGGCGCACTGAGTTTTTCAGAAGTTCCGAAAAACTTTGGTGTTATCGGCGCAGGTGTTATCGGTCTGGAACTGGGTAGTGTGTGGAGTCGTCTTGGTGCCAAAACAACGATATTAAATCGCGGAAATAAATTTTTGAAATCCGTAGACCGACAAATCGCTCGTGCGGCTAAAAAGGAACTGGAAAGCCAGGGCTTGAATATTCAACTCGGAGTAAAAATTAAAAAAGTGGAAAAAACCTCTGTTGGGGCAGTGGTACACTACCATCAGGAAGACAAGGAACATAAACTGGAAGTGGATAAGCTATTAGTGGCCACCGGTCGTACCCCCAATTCCGCGAATATCAATGCCGATTCCGTTGGTTTGCACATCAATCAGCGTGGTTTTATTGAAGTGGATGAACAGTGTCGCACCAACTTGCAAGGTGTCTATGCCATCGGTGACGTGGTGCGAGGTCCCATGCTGGCGCATAAAGCATCGGAAGAAGGCGTAGTGGTGGCAGAGCGCATCGCCGGACAATCACCCGAGATTGATTTTACCAAAGTCCCGTGGGTGATATACACGGCACCCGAAATCGCCTGGGTAGGCCGTAGCGCCGAGCAATTGGATGATCGCGGTGTGAAATACAAAACGGGTATCTTCCCGTTCGCCGCCAGCGGTCGTTCTTTGGCCATGGGCAGCGGAACCGGTATGGTGAAAGTACTGGCCGATGCGGAAACCGATCGCATTCTGGGTGTACACATCTTCGGCCCCAGTGCATCGGAACTCATTGGAGAAGCGGTTTTGGCTATGGAATTCTTTGCCTCCGCCGAAGACCTGGCTCGCACCATACACGCACACCCCAGTCTATCAGAAGCTTTGCATGAAGCCGCTATGGCAGCTGAGGGTCGCGCCATACATATATAGAGTTGCGGGGTGAGTTTGTGTATGCGTACAGATGCAAGCTCAGGGTACGTGGAATAGCTTGCGTATTTCGCCGAGCCGTGTGTCAGCTTTCCTGAATGTAACTATTTTGTACTCAACTCCAAATGTAAATTTACCAATGTTCATCGACGTAACACGATATGTGAAGGGTGGGGTCACTGATACACATTTCTAAACACCAAAGCCATCAATACAGCGGCTCCAATCAATAACAAGGCAAGCGGAGCCGGACGCATGCGTTTTAACAATAAAGACAGCATTTGTTCATGCTTAATATAGGTGGCATCTTGCAACAGGGGCATAACCTGATTGACGATGTCGTCCAAACGAAAAAAAATCTGTTGTTGTCTGAAAGCAATGGAGGTATTGCCGATAAGAATGTAGTGATCGGAATAGATGATATTTTTTCCACTGGCGGCAGCGTAGTTACGCGGGGTTTTTTTAATAATGAGCAAGCCATCTAAGGTACCGATGGCGGCTCGGAGGTGATAATAAAAAATTACCGGTAACGCCACTAACACGACAGCAATAAGTATTATCGGTCCCTGCATACCTGCCGGGGGCTTGTTGTAAAACACAATACCGATAAACGGTAACAGGATAACCGGTATCAAAGCGGTAAGCCAAAGCAGTTGAGTTTGTTTCTTGTTTCGCCGGACCCATTGAATTTCCGGGTTGTCAATATCAATAGACTCGGTGTGGCTGGCAAACTCTTCCGGGGTGCGTCGGACCTTGAGCACAGCCAGGCCGATGCCGCCCATCAGCATGATTACAAACAGGGTCACGGTGGCATAGCCCATCATACGGAGATTCGCTTGCTTCCCCTGTAAGGCGCTTAGTTTGTTGGCAATAGTTTGCGGTAATTGATTTGGCAAAACTTCACCGGCGTGATTCAAGACATGAATGCGAATGTTGGCCAGATCGCTGATCAGAACCTGTTGTTCCAGAACCGCTATGTCAATGGGGTCGGCTTTCTCAGGTAACGAAAGTGCTTTAACAAAATCCCAGGTGTCACTGAATACGACGATGCTTCCGTTTTGCATATTTCCCTGCATATTATTAACCCACCATTGATTGCCTACTTGGGCAAATGCAAAGGGCCAGCGGGCTTGTTTCAGACTTTCGTGATTGACTTTGTGACTTACGAGAATAGAACCGAAGGTTTCGTTGACAGTTTCCACCTCTTGTATGGCATGGTGATTGGTGTCCGCAAGCAGTAATTTGTTTTTGTGCAGTGTAATCTGGTTGGGATAACGCACCCCATGTTCTTTAATTGCCAGTGGTGTACCATCACTGCTATATTTGCGCAGAGTGTGGCGATCGGTATCGCTGATATAGACAGTGTCGGTGCTCCAATCCATGGCAATGTGAAAAGCACTATGGAAATCCAAATGTGAATTTTCTTCGTCAGTAGAAAACAATTTGCACTTACTGCTTTCCAGTTTGCATCGGACTAAGCCGGTGGTTTGAGAATGATTTAACGGTGGGTTTGCATCAGCTTGGCGCATAAAACGTCGCAGGCTTTCTGCGAATTTCGGTTTATATTCACCTCGACGAATGAGCAAATCGCCATTGCTGAAAAAGGCAAAATCACCCACCAGATCATAAACGTCAAATTGTGACAAATTAAACCGGGCCAGAAGTTTCATCTCCGGGTCCAGCTTATACAGGTCGCCGCTTATATGAATATACAGATTGCCTTGGGCATCAAACTGCATTTGATCGGGGCCGCCCAACTGGAGCATTTCGCTACGGGTAAAAAAAATAAGGGAGATCATGGCTAGGGCTGAAAAGACAATCAGTACGGCGTGAAGCGGTTTGACGTTTTGGTTCATGATAGAATCCACATCTGAGTCTTTAACAGTATAGATCATTGACCTATCTGTATTGCCCGCGGTAACTTATTAAGGGAACCTCTGATTAATTGCTGAATGAGCAGAGATGAGGAATAAATTGGTAAGTGCGAGGCGAAAAACGCAGGGAATATCGGGAATATTTTCAAGTTTTTCAACGAAGCAATTGACAATTTAGGCCTCATATATGCCATTCACGGAGTTAATCAGAGGTTCCTAAGCATAAAAACCGAAAAAACGCTTATGTGTGTTAAACCTGCAGGCGCTGTGATGGAAGTGCCGGCAATAAATCAAGAGGTGGGCTTATGCGGTGTTCCCCATTATCCGCCCAGTGGGTAGTTAAGCAGCGGCGGTGGGTGTGGCCATTGTTGCTGCTGTTAAGAATAAGGTCAGATTGTGAAGAGAAGATCATGGTCTTTCACTTCGAGTGACAATGCGAACGCCCAAAGGGCCGCACGGAATATAAAGGTGTTGTATAGTTTCAGCCCTTTTAACTTCTACAGCAATGCTGGTGTCAGCGGCGCACTGAGTGCTGGCGCTGCGCAAATCAGACCAGGAGTAAATGGGTTTACTGTTATAACGGATAATGGTATCACCCGCCTGAATGCCTGCATCCTGGGCGGGTGACGTACTCATGGTGCTTTCGACAACGACTTGGTTGCTTTGGCCGGTCGCATAAAGATAGGCGGCATAATCCTTATCGCTCATTTCGCCACGTAATGTATCCAGTCGTTGATCCAATTCCTTGCGTGCCTCACTGTAGCGGCTTTGACCAATCCAGCCTTCACGCACGGCCTGATCTCGCAAGTACAGTTTTTGCATTTCCACTTCATCGTAAATCTGTTGAATTCGTTTGACTTGATCCGGTGCTATGCCTGCAGCCAACATAGCGTCGGCATTGAACCCGGGGCCACGAACAAAGTCTTTGGGTAGGTCATGGGTGCGGTAGGTCTTGGATTGCGGTTCGTTACTGTCATCCTTACCTGGTTTTGCAATGCCGCGTTGTTCCAGGTCTGACACACGACGTTCCAAGGAATCGATACGTTGTTGCAACAATTGACGGGTTTTTATTTCTTCGTCCAGCAAAGCGCGTAGCTGCGTCAAGTCGGCGGAGTTTGCGTTAATAGGCGCAGTTTGGATGATACTGGGAGCCGGGGGTTGGTCGGCTATCGAAGGGGCAGGGCGCTGTAACCACAGTTCCATCCCGATGCCGGTGATGGCCAAAGCCGCTAATATGGGTACGTATCGTTTTG
This sequence comes from Gammaproteobacteria bacterium, assembly GCA_029882975.1. Lineage (NCBI taxonomy): Bacteria > Pseudomonadati > Pseudomonadota > Gammaproteobacteria > Gammaproteobacteria bacterium. Next base: position 55,350 of record JAOUJW010000025.1, on the reverse strand, counting down.
GTTTCATGGGGTGTCGGTATACCATTGCTCTGTTGCTTAAGACGTTACTTTGTCATAAAAGTTCAAGAGCTGTGCCAGTTCCCTTCCCGAATTCGATTAATGGCAGCGGCGACTTCGTGCAGGCGTGGCAAGGCCAGATTGCCCACTTTATAAGGGCTGACTGTATCCAGGCCTTTAGATTGTACATCCTCCATGCATTGCTGCAGACCCTGGATAAGATCTCCTGTTTGGGCATAGTGGCGGGCATAATAGTGTATCAACAAGCCTATACAGCGGGTTTGGCCCTGATCAATCAGTTGTTCTACCAGGGATAGGTCAATGTTGTGTTCACCGTAGTTGATGTTGCTGAGCCCGCGGGCATCAATTTTAACATCACGGTTGCGTCGGGACGGGTCCAATACGGCTTTTCCCGGGCGCCGTTGCGATATCCGTTGGAATGGAGGTAGTGTGGAATCTGAGCTCCGGGGTGGCCTGGCCAGCGACTTTGCGGCTTGGGTTACGTCTTTGGGTGCATAGGTATCCATCATAATAACCGTATCGGCGACATCAAAATAATCTCCGGAACCCCCCATTACAATCACTGACGATACACCATGTTGATCATACAGTTCCCGCACTCGGTACAACAGTGGAGTGATGGGTTCTTTGTCTTGGGCCACCAAGGCTTGCATACGGTCGTCGCGAATCATAAAGTTGGTGGCGGAGGTATCCTCGTCAATGAGCAGAACTCGGGTGCCGCATTGAAATGCTTCGATAATGTTTGCCGCTTGAGAGGTGCTGCCACTGGCGTTTTCGGTGCTGAACCGGTGTGTATCCCGATCAAAAGGCAAGCGATCGATAAACGGACTGATGTTAACCAAGGAGACGGCCCGGCCGTCCTCGGCTCGAACTTTCACCGCTGCCGCATCGCATACCACTTGTTCCCGACCGTCGCCGGGGATGTGGTTATAAACGCCGCGTTCCAGGGCGTGTAACAAGGTAGATTTACCATGAAATCCGCCACCGACAATGAGACTGATTCCTTTGGGAATACCCATGCCCGAAAGGGTTCCGCCATTGGGAAGTTGTGCCGTTACACTGAGAGATGGCGGTGCTTGAAAGGCCAGAGCAGCCTTTTTTAAGGGACTATCGTCCACGCCACTGCGCCGTGGCAGTATGGCCCCGTCGGCCACAAAGGCCACCAATTGTTGTTGTTCCAGCCAGTGACGTAAAAACTCCTGGTCTTCAGCGCAATTTATATGGGTCAGTGCTTGTTGCGATGGTAATTGGGCATATACCAGCGCTTGGTGCACCAGCTGCGGCAGTTCATCCATAAACATGGCAATGGCCTGTTGACCGGCGGCACGGCGTCCATTGGCCGGCAGCCCCATTGTAATACGCGCCTCAACCCAGGACTCGGTTACAAGCACGGCATTGCGCTGCAGAATTTGTTGACCGCTGGTGGATACATTCACTTCACCGCTACCACCGCTACCTCGATGGCCTTTGACTACTTTGCGAATGATTGAACTAAAGCGGCGACCCAGAAAGTCTTCCAGTGCGGTTTTGCGGATAGGGTTATTCCAGAGATTTTTTGGAAATGCCGCTATCTCCATGGGCACCTGAACGCTAACGCGTGACGGAGCGGCAAAGGGATCTCCCTGAACATGATCGATGCTGAGTGAAAATCGGTCATATTCATATTGGCCTTGGATATCTTTGAAGGCTTTATAACTTTTTCCATCCAGTTGATGTAGCCGTTGGCGAAGCTTTTCCATTATGCACCGGTGGTTGGTTGTTTTCAGAGTATGTAGTAACAAGCTATGCTATTTTATGTGATCGCGGCGGACCTGTAAAAAGCGAGCCTGGAAAATGGATAAACCATAGTGTTCGAGGTGTTATGAAGTAATATGAGGTGGATAAAACAATCACGCCAAACCTGGGCTTGGGCATTGTACGATTGGGCCAATTCTGCTTTTGCTACCACCGTCATGGCAGGCTTTTTCCCCATTTTCTTCAAAAAATTCTGGGATTCCTCTGCTGATGCCGCCACCAGTACTTTTCATTTAGGTGTAGGCAACGCCGTGGCCGGCATTTTGATTGTATTTGCAGCCCCGATTTTGGGGGCGATTGCCGATCAGATGTGTAATCGCAAACGGTTTTTATTGTTATTTGCCGCTGCAGGTATTGTGTTGACGGGGTTGCTGTTTTGGGTGGGGCAGGGCCAGTGGGCTTTTGCCATTGCTTGTTATTGCGGTGCCACTATCGGTTTTATGGGTGCCAACATCTTTTATGATTCCTTGATTATTTTTGTGGCGGATGCAGAGCGACGCGATCTGGTTTCCGCGCTGGGATATGCTATGGGCTATTTGGGTGGTGGTGTTTTATTCGCGCTCAATGTGGCCATGACCTTGGATCCGGCTGCATTCGGTTTGAAAGATGCGAGCGAAGCGGTGCGATTTTCCTTTTTGAGTGTGGCACTTTGGTGGGCTGTATTTGCGCTGCCATTACTGTTGTGGGTAAAAGAACCCAAAACGGTGCATCCAGGGGCGGCCAATGCGATTCGTCAGGGTTGGAGCCAGTTGCTGGGCACTATGAAACAGATTGGACAAAGGCGCAACGTGTTTTTGTTTTTACTCGCTTACTGGTTTTACATTGACGGTGTGGACACGGTGGTACGCATGGCCGTGGATTTTGGATTGTCTATCAATCTACATCAAAACGACTTAATCAAGGCTTTGTTGGTTGCCCAATTTGTGGGTTTTCCGGCGACCATCGCTTATGGTTATCTGGCGATGCAAATAGGGACTAAAAACGGGTTGTATCTGGGTTTGGTGTGTTATTCGTTGGTCTGCGTTTGGGCCTTTTTTATGACACAGGCCTGGGAGTTCTATACCTTAGCGGTGGCTGTGGGCTTGGTTCAGGGAGGAATGCAGTCCTTGAGCCGTTCCATGTATGCCTCGCTGATCCCCCCATCTCAGGTGGGAGAGTATTTTGGTTTTTACAATATGATGGGTAAGTCAGCCACAATTATTGGACCATTGTTACTTGGGTTCATCAGTCTCGCCAGCGGAGATCATCGTTGGGGTATGGTGTCCATTGTGATTTTGTTTATTGTCGGTGGATATTTTTTGGCCAAAGTGCAAACTCGCTGAGACGTGCTACGCCAAGGACGGGAAACAAATTTTTTACGCCGTAGCTCTATTATTATCAAAGAACTGTCTATACTTTCAGCAATAGCTCGTTGCCGGTAATAGCGTAGCGTCAGTCGAGTAAGTGGACAAAAACAGCGATCCAAACCTGAGGGGCAAGTGATGGCTCTGCGAATACTGTTAGTGGAAGATTCGGAAAGCGACGCGCTGCTGATTATTCGTCAGCTTAGAAAAGACGGATATTCGCCGTATTTTGAACGGGTGGATACCCCGGAAAACTTGAAATCCATGCTGGAGCAATATGCGTGGGACCTAATTATCACCGATCACAGCATGCCTTGTCTCAATTCAAAAACGGTACTGGATTGTCTTAGTGAATTGAATCTGGATATTCCTGTCATCATTGTTTCCGGCATTATTCCCGAGGAAATGGCGATTGCAACGATGAAAGCCGGTGCTCAGGATTATATTATGAAGGCCAACCTGGCTCGCTTGGCCCCGGCCATAGAGCGTGAGTTGCAGGATGCCAGCGTCCGTTTTGCCAAGAAAAAAGCTGAGAACACCATTACCCACATGGCGTATCATGACGCCTTGACCGGTCTTAACAATCGACATCAGTTTGAAAAGAGGTTGCAACAAGTGTTGGAAACCAGTTGGCACAGCGGTCAGTCCAACGGTTTACTCTATCTGGATCTGGATCAGTTTCGCGTTATCAACGATACCTGCGGTCACGTGGCCGGGGATATTTTTCTGAAACAGATTTCCAGGACACTCAGAGAACAGGTTCGTGACAGCGACACCTTGGCGCGCTTGGGTGGAGATGAATTTGGCATTTTACTGGAAAATTGTAATAGTGAGCCGGCGTTACGAATTGCTGAAAGCGTCTTGGATGCCATCGATGAATTTCGGTTTCAATGGCAGGAAAAGCCATATCGGATTAGTGCCAGTATTGGGTTTATGGAAGTTAGTGCCGAAAGCACCGGCATAGATGAAATTATGCGGGGTGTGGATCTGGCTTGTTACGCCGCTAAGGAGTCTGGAGGCAATCGCATTCGAGTTTATTCCCATCAAGATGATGATTTGAACCGTCGCGAGGGAGAGATGCTTTGGGTGACGCGTCTCAATCAGGCCCTGGATGAAAACCGGTTTCGCCTCTATGAGCAGGCTATTGTACCGGTTAACAACGTCAGCGGTGGTAAACCGCACAAAGAATTCTTGATTCGACTGGAAGACGACGACGGTAACATCCTGGATGCGGATACATATATTCCGGCGGCAGAGCACTATAATCTCATGCCCAAAATTGATCGCTGGTTTGTTCGCGCTGCAGCGGAATACCTAAACGAGCGCATGAAGTCAGTACAAAGTCGAGATCAATTGGGAGTTTATTTTCTCAGTGTCTCCGGATCGTCATTGAGTGATAGTTTTTTACAATACGTAAAAGATCAGTTACAACGCTACGCGGTACCTTATGAAACGATTTGCTTTGAAATCAATGAGACAGCGGCCTTGGCGCAGTATGGATTTGCATCGGAATTTATTCGTGAAATCAGAAAATGCGGTTGTCAGGTGGCACTGAATGATTTTGGTTCCGGCCTAAGTTCGTTTTCCTATTTAAAATCCGTTCCTGTGGATTTTATTAAAATCGATGGTTCTTTTGTCGGTCATATGGTGGAAGATCCTATGGATTGCGCCATAGTGGAAGCCATTAATGAAATCGGGCATATTGCAGGTTTGCGTACCATCGCGAAAACGGTGGACACCGATTCCACCTTGTTGAAATTAAAGGATATTGGGGTAGATTACGCTCAAGGGGTTAGCGTTGACGAGCCCCACCGTCTGGAGCGGACCGAGCTTAAATTCTCCGCATAATACTCCATATCTCATTTCCTTCGTAACAAAGTTCCTCTTGCTGCGTCTGAGTTGTGCGAGCGCTGAATTCGCAGATCACAGCAGTTGTCGATAATCCCCCTCAAATTGTCTGGTGTGATAATTCTGCGATAAATGGCTTGTTAAATAAAACTTTTGCACCAGCCGGGTGGTCCGGTCCTGGTGTGTAATCCAAAACCGGAGGAAATTATGAGTGTACATAAAAACACAGGCGTGGCTTTAGCCGTTGCAGCAGCGGGTTTGTTTAGCGTGGCGCCCATGGCGTCCATGGCAGGAGAATCTGATGCCAAGGTACATTGCTATGGTGTAAATAAGTGCAAAGGCAATAATGATTGCAAGAGTGCAACCAATGCCTGTAAAGGTCAGTCTGCCTGCAAAGGACAGGGTTTTGTCAGTATTTCCAAGGAAGCTTGCGACAAAGTAGGCGGTAAAGTCGGAAAATAGAAAACCCAAAGCCTAGACTAAATGGGCGTTTTCCTTAATAGAATTCGCCCCTTTGGTTAATCAGTTCAATAGTTAAGCAAGAGAAGCGGGTGTTGGAGAGTAAGCAGTCATGAACAATGAGACAGACTATTTAGGCTACGGTTTGGGCTTGCGGTCCGAGTATTACGATACGATTTTGCAGGAGCGTCCGCAGGTTGATTGGTTTGAGATATTGAGTGAAAACTACATGGTCGATGGTGGTAAACCACTACACTATCTGGATGCCGTACGCCGCGATTATCCTGTGGTTATGCACGGGGTCTCTTTGTCCATTGGCAGCGTGGATCCGTTAAATTGGGATTATCTCCAACAGTTAAAAACACTGGCACAGCGCGCGCAACCGAAGTGGATATCAGACCATTTGTGCTGGACCGGCTATGGTGGTCACAATCTGCATGACTTAATGCCACTCCCGTATACAGAGGAAGCGATTGATCACGTGGCGCAGCGGGTGCTGCAGGTACAGGATTATTTGGGGTGTCGTATTTTACTGGAAAATGTGTCCAGCTATGTCAGCTATGAGCATTCGCACATGTCGGAATGGGAGTTTTATTGCGCTGTGGTTGAACGTGCGGATTGCTTGATGTTATTGGACATCAATAATGTGTATGTGAGCGCCCGTAATCACAGCTTCAATCCGATGGATTATATCAATCACATGCCGGTGGAACGGGTGAGACAAATACATTTGGCAGGCCACAGCGACTACGGTGACTATGTTATTGATACTCATGATCACAAAGTGTCTGACCCGGTCTGGCATTTGTACGAGCAGGCTTTGCAGCGGTTTGGGGCAGTATCCACCATGATCGAACGCGATGATCGTATGCCTCCGTTCGAGGAATTGATGCAGGAATTAGAGCAGGCTCGTCGAGTAGGCGCTTTAGTTTTGGGGCAAGCGGCATGAGTCAATCGCAATCGATTTCCCTGGAGCAGCTCCAACAGGTTTTTAAGCAATATTTAATGCAAGGAAACCCCGGTATTAGAGAGCACATCAGTAAGCAGGGTGTACTGACTCAAGGATTTCGTTTAAATATTTACGCTCATGCTTATGTTGCGCGTCTGGTGGAGGCCTTGGCGGCGGATTTCGAAGCCTTATCAGCCCTGTTAGGTGAGCAACAGTTTTACGAGTTGGGCCGGGACTATATTCAGGCCCATCCTTCCATCAACACCTTTCTGCGTTGGTTTGGCAAAAAGATGGCGTCCTTCTTAAAGAGGACCAACCCCTATTGCCAGCAACCTTACCTGTATGAAATAGCGGCATTTGAATGGGCGTTGGTGGATGCATTTAACGCCGCCGCCGCCGAGCCAATCAATCTGGAGCACATGGCCGGTTTAGCGCCGGAGAAATGGCCGGGATTGGTGCTGCAATTTCATTCCTCGGTTACGCTCTGTGAGTACGAGTGGAACATACTTCCGATTTGGCAAGCCATGCGCGCTGAGCAACTGCTACCTGAAACGGCACATACAGGAGCAAAACAGCAGTGTCTGGTCTGGCGCCGGGACTTACGCACCGGATTTCGTACCTTGGAAGCAGATGAAGCTCTGTTGTTACCTATGGCTCTGAAAGGAAAAGATTTTTCACAGCTGTGTGAATTTTTGATGACCCAACCCGGAGGTGAAGCAGATACCGTGGCCCTGCGGGCGGCGTCTTGTCTAAAATCCTGGATTGCGGATGGTTTGGTGATTGATTTGCACACCTAGTTTTCCGGTTTTTACGGCTTGGTAGATTTGATTGTGGGCAGATGCCCGTGCATAATTCCGTATTTAGTAGCGGAATGGGTTCGTTTTGGTTAACTTATTTTTACAGAGTGTCGGTATATTCCAAACCGGTCGTACTCTTCGTATCGAGTCGTTCTCAATAGGATTGTTCAGAATAGGATCGTTCAGCGTTAGACGGTCTTCTGTTCTCGTCATTGTGGTCACGTTCGCTGTCTGTTGGCTGTCCACCGGCAAGGCGTTGGCCTACGAACCCAATCTACATTCTCAACTTAGTGCAGAAGCGCTGCGGCAGTACCAACAATGCAACCCCAGCGACGCCTGGTCGGTGAAGTACCGGGATCTATTTGTCCAATATTCCAAATTGGAAGACAGTATTCTGCATAATCCCAATCGAGGTCGGCAATGGCATTTCTACAGCCCCAAGGGTGATCTGGGCTTGAGCGAGTCTGGCGCGCAAATTTCGTTAAACACCCGGTTCTACGAGTTACTGGATGCCGCGGACCGTATGTTAAAAAATCCCTTCCTACAGGAGTTTGAGTTTAAGAAACTGTACGAAACCATGGGGCGATTAAGTCATTATGTCCAGGATGTTACTGTCCCCGCTAATGTAATTCCCATCTATCACTGGTCCGGGCAACGTGATCGATTCCAATCCTATTCATTTAAACCGGCAACGGCCTCTGGTGTATTTGAACAGAACAGAGACAGCATTTGCAAAGCGGTGTTGCAGGAGGGAGCTCAATTGGAAACGCTACTGGCGGAAACGGCCCGGCAGACCTTGGTGGCGGCTGAAAAGGAAAGTTTAAGTGTGATTGTGGGTAAAACTCAGCAAGTGTTCACCTGGTCATTGTTTTGGAGTGAACACCATCAGTGCCATCAACGGGAAAAGGAGAAGTTTAAGGACTATGGGCTGTTTGGGAATCGTTTTGGTTTGACTCAAATGAAAGACCGTTGTGACCCGGATGATGGACCGTCACCGATTTTACAATTTTGTAAAGAAACCGAATGCAAAGTAACCAAATCTCAATATGATGAATTTTCGTCGCGAAGACATATGGCAGCGATAACAGCGACTCAAAAGTTGTTGTTCTATTTACACACCAAAATCCGTCAGCGTTTAGAGAAACAAGTACCCCAGTTTGACTGAGTAATTCTTGAACATAGGGTGGTGATGCTTATTCATAGATGCCAGGGTATGAATAGTAGACTATAATTAAGGGGAAATTTGCTCAATTAGTGCGCATCGCAGCAGTGGCTTTCGGGGAGCCAAGGAGCTGTGCGGGTTTGTTGTACGCGCTGTATTATCAGCTAGGTAGTCTAAGCACGTTGCATTGGTTAGCTCCAATCGCAACAGGTCTATTTTGAAATTTGTTTAAACTGTCGCGGCAGCAAGGACGTTCTGGTAATGGTTGAACAGACTGACGTAATAGATTTTGCGGAAAACGCTCAATCAGCATCAGAAAAGAACCGGGAAAGCGGGTTGGAAAACATTCCGTTGGTGTTGTGTATAGGTCGGCAAATTTCGCAATTGAGTCCCATTACGAAGATTGAGCAACATCATGAACTGTTGGTGGTTTATGCTCAAGATGTAGAATCTGCGCAACGTATATTGGACCGGGATACCGTGGATGTGATTGCGATCAACGAAACCGGGACAGACAAAAATATCGAATGTCTGCAATATTTGGCAGGTTGTTGCAACATCGATCAAATTCCCGCCATTGCACTTGTAGAGACCCTGGATGAAGAGAAGCAAACCGCTCTGTTTCGTGGTGGTTTTATTGATTGTTTTGATGCCGGTACGCCCAAGTCCATTTTTCGACAAAAAATTATTCGACTGAAAACTTTTCGCAACTCCTGCATAAGTGACAACCGGGAAATAACTCATTTACGCAGTCGCACGCAAAAGCTGCATAAAATTCTCAAAGATAACAATAACTACTTGGAAAAGCTCAATGCCAGTTTGAAGTTTGAAAAACTAAAAAGAAAGGAACTTGAACAGGTACATTTCATTATCAACCGTTCCTTAATGACTATTAACGCTGGAAATGAAGCTTTACTATCTGCCAAGTCGGAAGCTGAGTTGGCGCAAGCCATGTGTGATGTGTTGGTTACCTATAAACGCTATTCCAGAGTTTGGGTTGGTGTCATTGAACAAGGCGATACAAAAAAACTCAAAGTACTAGGCCAGGCAGGTCTTTCTGATCGTTCCGAGTCGGTGGGTTTGAACTGTATGGATACACCTTACGGTTGCTCGACGATCAACAATGCTCTCGAATCCAGCGCCCCTGTGGTTAACGGGAATATTCCAAACAAAGCGTCATGCCTGCCGTGTTGGGAGGATGCGGAAGTGGGTGGCTTCAATGCGACGGTATCCTTGCCCCTGAATGTCGGTGATAAAGTGGTTGGAGCTTTAAATATAAGCGCCAATCTCGGTATGTCCATTGAACACGATGAGTTGGAGTTGTTGCGGAGCGTTGCAGCCGATTTGGCCTATGGACTTGACGCATTACGTTCCCGGTCCGAGCGCGATTACATGTTTCTGGAAATGAAAAGCATCAATAATGAGCTGGAAAAGAAAATTGAAAACAGGACCAAAACATTACGCGAGGCTAATGAAAAACTCAAAGACTTGGACAAATTGAAGTCCCTGTTTATCGCCTCTATGTCTCATGAGCTTCGTACACCATTGAACTCCATTATCGGATTTACCGGAATTGTATTGCAGGGGATGTCGGGCGAATTAAACGAAAAACAAAGCGATCAACTCAAGCGGGTATACGGTTCAGCGAAGCACCTGCTGGAACTCATCGTAAACGTGATTGATATCGCAAAAATTGAAGGTCATCGACTGGATGTTTTTCCCAGTAGTTTTTCTCTGAGCTCGGCAATTGACGAAGTTAAAGATGAGTTTACCGGCCTTGTGAATAAAAAAGGATTGACCTTGGCGGTCAAGGGTGTAACAAAAATAGAAATGCACACGGATCGTAAGCGAGTAACACAGTGTTTGCGGCACTTGGTCTCAAACGCGGTTAAGTATACAGAGGCGGGTGGTATAACGATCGAAGTGCAGGAGTCTGAAGAAGCCGTGGAAGTTCAGATTATCGATACCGGAATAGGTATTGAAAACGATCAGATGAAAAACTGCTTTCAAGCATTTGAACGGCTTTCATCGCACTTGAAAGTTAAAGCGGGCGGAGCAGGTCTTGGGCTATATCTAACCAAAAAACTCGTGATTGATTTATTAAAAGGAAGTATCGAAGTTGAAAGTGTACCCGGGCATGGCAGCACTTTTCGTTTGCTTCTTCCAAAAGTGTATTTTTCAAAACAATAATGGGGTATAGAGTAGCCTATGAAAACCGCGCTGGTCATCGAAGATAATTCAAACAATATGGAGTTAATCACTTTTTTGCTAAAAGCAAACGGGTTCTCTGTCATTCCCGCGACTTTAGGTGCTGAAGGTATCGAGATATTTAAAACAGCCGACCCGGACTTTATATTGTTGGATATTCAACTGCCGGATATGGACGGAATTGAGGTGCTAAGGAGGATTCGAAATATGGAAAAAGGCTTGTCAATTCCGATTATAGCGGTTAGCTCTTACGCCTTGACGGGAGACAGTGTGCGTTTAATCGCTTCGGGATGTGCCGGTTACATTGAAAAACCAATAGACCCTGCCAGCGTGATTGGCGAAATTAACCGAATTGTAGAGAATTGCGTAGCATAGGTGTGTAGTCAGGTATAGCCGGAAAGTCAGTCAGGATACTCAATGGAAAAAGTACTGATAATTGAAGACAACGATAATAATATGGAGCTCATAACCTTCATTTTGGAGGCAAGCGGCTATGAAACTTTACGTGCTCTGACCGGTAAGGAAGGTATTGAGCTTGCGCGTACTGCAGGACCCGATTTGGTAATACTGGATATCCAGTTACCGGATATTGATGGAGCCGAAGTTTTGAAATCCATTCGACAGTTTCGCGATGGAAAAAGTTTACCGGTTATCGCAATGACGTCCTATGCTATGGCCGGTGACAGAGAGAGCTTGCTTCAAATAGGCTGCAGCGGATACATTGAAAAACCTATAGACCCAGACCGCGTCGTCGGTCAGATTCACAAAATTCTAAGAGAGTTAAAATGCGAATACTCATAGCCGAAGATACAGAAGACTCTAGGATATTCTTAGAGGATTACCTTACTGGTATGGGTTTTGATGTCGTTGGTGTTGAAAATGGTGAGCAAGCCTACGATATAGCTGTAGAAATGCCATTAAGTCTTATTATTACCGATATTTTAATGCCGGAACTGGATGGGTTTGGTTTGTGTCGCAGAGTTAAAAGCAATTTGTCGACTGCCCATATCCCTGTGATGTTTTATACCGCCACCTATACCGAAGAGCAAGACAGGAGCTTAGCTATGTCCTTGGGGGCTTCGCGGTTTTTGGTGAAGCCCTTCGAGCCCGAAGCGTTGTTGGCAGAAATCAAAGCAGTCTTAAGGTCCAGCGCAGATTCGCACAGCAGGCTGGAAGGGGGGAACTATACCAAAGAGCACGTTGAAGTGCTTACCCGAAAACTGGATAAAAAAATAGAAGCCCTGAACAACGAAAAAATTTCCACCGAAAATTTGCACAATCAGATTGAGGCCATTAACAATGCCTTGCCGATATTGATCTCCGAGTTGGATAAAGACTTGCGTTATATTTATGTGAATGACGCTTATGAAAAATGGCACAAGATATCTAAAGAGCGCATTGTTGGCCGTAGAGTTTGGGACTTGGTGGGTGACGATGTCTACGAGAAAATTAGACCTCATTTAAGTAGAGCGTTGGCCGGTGAAAAAGTGTTTTGTGAAAAGGAACTCCGGTATCCCGATGGATTAACCCGCTATATTCAGGCACAGTATATTCCTAATATAGACAAAAAAGGAATGGTACAAGGGATTTATACGATTGTTGCAGATCTTACAGAAAAACATCAGGCGGACTTGGAACGGGAGAGGTTCGAACAACGGTTACGCCAGGGGCAAAAGTTGGAATTGATCGGTCAGTTAACCGGAGGTATTGCCCACGATTTTAACAATATATTAGGGATTATAAACGGTTTTTCCAGTTTGGCTTTGTTGCAAATACAAGATTCAATGAATCCTGCTCTGGAAAAAAACCTGGTGGAGATTCAAGCCGCAGGTCAGCGGGGCGCAGGGCTCGTGGCACAGTTGTTGTCGTTTAGTCGAAAATCGGGTGAGAATGCTTCTTTGGTAGATGTAAACAAAGCGATCCGGGACCTGGTAACCTTGTTGAAACCTGCCATACCGGCAACTGTGGCTATGGATATTAACGTCAGTGAAGGTTCGTTGTGGGTTAATATAAATTCAGTTCAACTGGACCAGGTGATTATGAATATATGCATCAATGCCAAGGATGCCATGAACGGCAGGGGAGATATTACATTGACCACTCGAAAGACCTTGGTTACCCAAGCGTTGTGTACTTCCTGTTTAAATGAACTGCATGGCGAATTTGCCGAAATTGTCATTCAGGACGCCGGACCGGGTATTGAAGCGGATGAGCTACAACGTATTTTTGAACCTTTTTACACTACCAAAAAACAAGGAGAAGGCACCGGCCTGGGGTTGGCTATCACCCATAGTATTGTCCACGATTTTAGTGGACACATTGTTATGGAGACAGAACAGGGTAAGGGGTGCGCAGTGCGGATTTTGCTACCGGTACAAGAAGTCGAAGCTATCCCGGATAGCGGATTGCACCGGACGGAGTTGAATGTTGTTTGATAGGTTTTCTTTAATCCGGAGTCGGTGATTTACATTGGCAGAATTACCCGTAATATTGTTTTTATTACTTGCTTCCCATTGCCTTGCCGATTTTGTGCTTCAAAATGAAACTATGGTGTCGGGAAAAAATCGCCACAGTAAACGGCATGAGGAATCCGGCGGACATTTTCCTCCTTGGTATTACTGGTTGGGAGCGCATGCACTGATACACGGTGCTTTGGTGTACCTGGTAACATATAACCTGTATTTTGGTCTGGCAGAAACTGCTCTTCATGCCTCCATAGACTTTTTAAAATGCGAAAGAAAGATTAATTTCCACCTGGACCAGGTTCTGCATGTCCTATGCAAAATAGCCTACGTTATTTATCTCTAACGGAAACTATCTCTAACTGAAACTATCTCTAACCACAACCGTCTCGCTGGAGCGCTATGTTGTTGATAGTTGGCCTGGTGTATTAAAACGGTTGATTCGCATTAGGAGCCGGAGTAAGCGCGCTGAATTGCTTTGGGGTTGTAACCCTGAATCACCACGCCTTTTACCAATAATACCGGTACGCCTCTACCGCCCAGTGACTTGTGCTCCTGATAGGCCGTTGAGGATTGTTCTATATCAAAATCTTTGTAGGGTATTCCACTGGCACTGAGAAAGGCTCTCGTTTGGGCGCAGTTGGGACACCAACTGGTAGAGTATAAAATGACATCGCTGTTGTATTTGGCACCATAGTTAGGAGCCTGCATAGTTTGCATGGCGAGCAAACTAAAAGCCAAAATCACCACCAGTCCAATGGGAATCCAGATTTTCACTGAGTATCTCCCTGATTAAAATATTGATGGTACTGCAAAGGAGCGCTGGAAACTACCCTAGGAAAAATAGGCGCTTTTCGAAATGGCAGAGTAATGTAGAAAGTTGTTTAATAGCAAGAATGAGATTGTCTTTAGAAATTATGACGTGTTTAGTAGAGGTTGTGGCCGGTTCCAGGAACAAGGCCGAGTGCTGCATCATAGACTCGTAAGGCCTTAACATATTGTCCCGTAGCAAAATAGGTGCTTCCCAAGTGTTCCAGAAAGTTCAGTTCGTGTTGGTATTTGGTCAACGGTTTCAGTAAAGTCAGTGCCTGTGTGCTGAAATAGTGGGATTTTTCCGGACAGTTTTGTTCTAACCATTTTCTACCCAGGTCTGCAATGAACCGCGCCGTTTTTAGTTTCAATGTAACCGGGTGTTCATCAATGCCGGATACGGCGTGCTCGGCTATGTCGCTCGCTTGCTGTAGTTGTTGTTGCCTGAGTAATGCTATACCTTTGTCCAGCCAAGTGTCTATATAACTTGGATTGTTCAGTCCCACGGTTTTGATTTTAATATTCAGGGATCGGGTAAAATAGTTTAAAGCGTTAGCATAATCTGCTTTTTCAAAATAGTGGTGTCCTATCTGTGTTAATACGGATGTTATAAATTGGATTTCTTCGTTGGTGTGGGTGTTGGATAAATCTCCCATATAGATTTCACTGTTTTTAATAGGCTCAATAAATCGCGTCGCTGCATGCTGTAAGGCTTGTTGGTAACGGTGAGGAGTTTCCAAGGGGGAGGGTTGTTGCGAGTGTGGCAGCTTTTCCAAGGCAGACTGAAAATAGGAGAATGAAGTGATATATTCGAACGTATTCAAATAATACCAACCCAATTCATGGTCTATAGCAGCTCTACTTGCTGCGGGAACGAACTTGGTGTTGGTTTCCAATAGCCGTATCACTTGGTTGATATCCGCCCGTTGCAGATGGACCGTAATGGCGTGCTTCAGTTTCGGAGCTACCTTCAACTGTTGCGTGGCTTGCAAGCGAGTTGCAATAAAGGTGTTAAAATCCGCTACACTTTTGCTCAGATTGGCCTGTGTATGTTGCAGTCCCGAAAGTTGACGGGCAACGATTTGCAGTAAAAACTCCGGATGCAGGCCGTGTTCGGAGGGTTCATCCAGACCATACAGCAAGCGGTTGTAGCTGGCACGCATATGGGATTCCCGCAACAGTAATTGAGCTTGATAGTCGGGTTGGGTGATATTCAGATCTGGGCTTGGTAGCAGCGGTTGGGCACTGCAGGCACTGAGTAGCAAAACCATCAAAAATAAAAAAAGGTTTGCATTACAGTCATATTTTTCTACAATTTTGCTTGGAGTTTTATCCAACCGCTTGCATTGTTTGAAAAATTCTTGGCACAAATACCGCAACATGACAGGACCAACAGCTACAAAAATAGATAATGAAATTAACAGGATACAACCTTGTCTCGGTTTTGATACCCGGTTCCAGTATGCGGGGATTGGTCAGTCGATGCAAGTATCCCAAAATGAGAATCTATTCTGTGAAATCGCTTAAACAAGCTGGGGCTGAGACGATATAGTGTTTATGGTTTTGTCTGTATGAGTTTCCATACCCTACTGAATTTATTATAAAAGGTACTACAGCTACGCTGTGGAAATGGTGGGTCATATGTTTATTCGACTGAATTTAGCTCTATGTTTGTGCTTGTTGGCCTTACCCGTATGGGCCAAGCCAAACACTACGACATCCGCCAAGTGCGGTTCGTTGCAAGAATCTGAATCCGAACCTTGTGTATTTACGTTAAAGGGGAAATCCTTTCGTATCCAAACCAACGGCAAAGGTGTAAGGTCAGATGGTCAAACCACCCGGTTTTCACTCAACGTTCCCGGTCGGGATGTCATATCCGTGTTGTACTATGGCAGTTACGGTGATGACATTATCTTGGTTTATGAAACTGAAGACGGGGAAAGTTCGGCCAGCTATGTCGTACGTCTTGACGGTCAATCACTGAGTCCCAAGTGGGAGACGCATCTGGAAGGTTTTAACACTGCCAGTGGTTTGATTGATGCTGGATTTTTGTACCAAACCGCAATTGGGTTGGTGGCAAAGTTGGATCTGGAAACAGGAAGTTTCGTTTGGATTCATAAAAACCTGTATGATCGCGCATATTTTTCGTTTAATAGCTTTGAAACCCCGGAGAAAAACGGTGGAAAAATAGTGTTTAGGGAGGTACTGCAGACGGGAGTGGCTTATGATGAGCCGCGTTCTGTGGTTGTGAGCGATGCAGAGGGAGTGATTCGGGTAGAAAAACCCGTATTTAAGTAAGAGAGCTTTTGCCCGAACCGTTGGGTGCAAAATGGAAGTAGCTGGTACTGATCGTGCAATGTGATTGCAAATTGATTAACTCATTACGGGAGGATAATCATGAAACCGGCTTCTTCTTGCAGATGGTTTTTAATTTTGATGTTACTGGGTTTCCAAACTTATGTATCACAAGCTCATGCAGCTGAAAAATGGATTGTGGGAACTTGGGAGCTGTTTCACGATCCGGACGGTAGCGATAAAGACTGGATAGAGTTTACCGAAACCGGCTCTGTGGTTTCCTTCACCAACGACAAACAAAACCGGGTACGTGGCACCTATCAGGTGGAGCCGGGGGAAGTACGTATTGTCTACGAGTTGTATGGCCAAGCCATTCCCATTACCCTGACATACAAAAACAACAAGTCAGCGCTTTATGCCTTTTCATCCAGAACAGGTAACTATTCCACCTACAAAAAAATTCCATAGCAAACCACCACTTGCCCATGGCATCGCGATTTATGTCTGCTTGGTTGAATACATAAACCGTTCCGGCTCAGCCTAACCCGTTTTCAATGTTGTATACTAAAATGAATGCGATTCCAGCTAATCGGGAGAAATCGGTGGCGCATACTTGTTTATATCAAGGCAAAGCTTTGGCGGACTACGGATTCGGAGAGGGGCATCCATTCGGCCCGGATCGGCATGATGCCTTTATGCAAAAGGCACAACAACAGGGACTGCTTCAACATCCGGAGATTTCACTTTTGGAACCCCTGAGCGGCGATGAGTCAACCGTAGAATTATTTCATACCAAGGAGTATGTGCAAAAAGTCCGGTCGATGTCCAAGCTGGGCGTGGGATATCTGGACCAGGGTGATACCCCGGCACGACGAGGAATTTACGAATCGGCTATGACAGTCGTGGGTTGTGTGGTTGACGCGGTGAACCGCATTATGACGGGTGAGTTTAACCGAGGTTTTGTTCCCATTGCGGGATTACACCATGCGCGTAGAAACAGTGCATCCGGCTTTTGTGTATTCAATGATTGTGGCATTGCCATTGAAGTACTGCGTCAATGTTACGGTGTAAAACGTGTGGCTTATGTGGATATAGATGCCCACCATGGCGATGGCGTGTTTTACAGTTTTGTTGAAGATCCGGATCTGTGTTTTGTGGATTTTCACGAGGATGGTAATTACTTGTATCCGGGGACCGGATTTGAGTATGAAACCGGTGAAGGCCTTGCGCAGGGAAGTAAGTTGAATATCTGCCTGGCACCCGGAGCCACGGATGAGCAATTTTTGGCGCGTTGGCCGCAAGCGGAAGCCTTTTTGGAGCGGGCTCGGCCTGAGTTCATATTGTTACAGTGTGGTGCCGACAGCTTGGGTGGTGATCCTATCACTCATTTGCAGTTATCAGAACAAGCCCACAACTATGCGGCTAAACGTTTATGCAAAATTGCCGATGTATACGCCAGCGGTCGTATATTGGCTATGGGTGGGGGAGGCTACAACCGCGACAATTTGGCAGCCGCGTGGTGTGCGGTACTGTCAGAGCTTCTGGAATCCCACGATGTGTAAGGAATTCGACGGTAATGGAAAAACAGGTTCTTCAACAAAAACTGCATGAATTAAAGAAAAAACAACAAGTTATAGATAGCGCTTGGGAGAAAGTCAGCAATCAGAAACTGATTGAATTTTTTGTGGAACTGGTACCCAAAGTTCTCAACGTGGAACGGTGCAGTATTTTTGTATTAGATCCGGTAGAGGATAATCTCTGGCTACAATGCGGTACCGGCGTGAAACAACGACAGATAACCGTACCCAAGTGGAACTCCATTGTGGGGCAGGTGGTATCCAGCGGTAATATGGCGGAAGAGTACGATCTGGAAAATACGGTGGGTGCCCATGATACGGTGGATGTCACGACCGGCTTTGTGAGTCGGGATTCACTTTGCGTACCCATCAAAGGCGTGACCAAGGACAAAGTGACAGGGGCAATCCAAGTATTGAACAAAATCGATGCCGGTCATTACAGCGACGAGGACAAGGAAACACTGCGCAAGGTGGCTTTTCACATCCAAATGCATGTGGAAAACGTATTCATACGTCAGCAAATGGTTCGCATCTCAGAGGATATGGGTAAGAAAATCAAAATGTTAGAGAATAAACTGCGAACATAGTCGCAACGCATCTTTCAAAATGCGTAAAGAAAAAGCGGATGGTGGTGACACCATCCGCTTTTCTTTCGCGACATCTTACGGGTTCTATAGCAGTACCCGAGACGTAGTGGAGCTTCCAGGCGAACCTGGGCGTTAACAAGTAGCTCCGGAAGCAGCACACATACTGTCATTAGACATGTGATCACCTCCTTTATCAGGGTGTTAACACAACGCCCCACAAACACCCCTGGTATGTCTATGGAACAACGCCTTCATAAAAGAATAGTTTAAAAATCAAACAATTCAAGCTTACCCGAGCAAAATGTTAAGCGTTTAATTGTTGCTCTGCCAAGGCCTCATACCCCGTGTGAAGGCTTTTGCCGATATCCGGATTATTGCCATGGTGACTCTGGTACAGTACAACGCGCTCTACGGGCAAAGGACAGCTGTCCGTGTTTCGGATCAATGCTTGAAGATCCGAAACCGGGTGACGCAATCGCGCCACCGTAATGTGCCCCAAATAGGGGCGTTTTTCCCCTGCCAGCCCGGTCTCCAGCGCCAGGGTTTCCGCCCAGAGTGCCAGTTGTTCCAGTTCCGCATTTTTGTGGACAAAAGAGGCCAGCATACGAGGCCGTTTTACATTGGGGAAGGGTTTGGGTGTGGAGCACTGTATTTTAAAGGGGGCGGTTGATAAGCAGGAAATACCGTTTTTTATTTGCTGCAGTTGCGATTCCGTGATATTGCCGAGGAAGCGCAGGGTCACATGCAGCTTGGGCAACGCTACCCAACGGGCCTGGGGATACCAGGGGCTTTGCTGTTGTTGCTGTTGGAATTGCTGAAAAAACTCACAAAGGGCTCGGTTCACCGGGATGCCTATAAAGGTACGGTGTCGGACCTCTGAGCTTGGCATCAGGAACGCCGCCCCGGTCTGAAGTAATCCGTATTGTCGTAATAACTTTCCTGTTGATTTTCCGAAACCCAGCCAGGCATACCCAGTAAAGGAAACGGAGCAAAATCTCGGGGAGTTTGAATTTCCAGGGTTGCCAGTTTTTTACTGATAGCTGCGTCCAGGTACTTCAATTGTTGCTGTAGTGGTTTACGGTTAAAGGACTCTGCAGTAGGCAATAAAATACTGTGCGCGGTCAAACCGGGATAGGGGTTAAGGGCTTTCTCGTAAATGGCATGACCAAAGCAGAAACAACGTAATCGTTGTTGGGTTGATTCTCGGTGCTCCCAAAACAGGGTTTTCCAGTCAAAGTTTTCTATCATGTCCAGCAACGAGGGATCGGAACTGGTGACTATAGCGCCGCACTCATCGAACTGAGTCAGTGCATTTTCAATGCTACTGCGGGTTTTGTTATTTGGGTCATCGGCTTTGCGTCGTTCAATGGATTCAAAATGTAACGCGTTTAAGGTGGATTTGGTTTTTGGCATGCTGTACCACACCAGAACCTGAAAGAAATCATGCCAGTTTTCGCATCGCGTTTGCACTTCTCCATCGAGAAAGATCCGGGGCTCGTACTCTTTTTGCCAGCTGGCAGGAGGTCCGTCCTGCTCAACAAAGCTAATGGGAACCCCTATTTCAGATCGTACTACCGGATCGCATAGATTTATTAATGCATTGTAGTCGTCCAGGTCCGGCCATTGGTCATGGCGGACAAAATTGGTAGCAGCGACGGACAGGGGATGGAACAGCAGGGGTGATTGTTCCATAAAACGGGGGTTCCAGGGTGAACGAATCCATTTGGCCATAGCTATATTGCTCTTATCATCACGTAGGTATGTATGTTCTTGTTTTACAATAAAAGATTAACTAATACTTTGCCAGTATTAGCCGCTAATAGTCTATAGTTTTCTACAAGAATTTTTGAAAATATTTCGCAAAACATAGGGATAGAGATTCTCTTAGTTCGGGCAGGTTTCGGACAAAGTTTCCAATTAAATTGCATGAAAGTTTGGAAAAAAGCCAATATTGGCATTAAGTTTATACTCACCGCATTCCCGGCCATGGCGATTATTGTCGTACTGCTGGGGAGTTACTATGTACAGGATGATCGAAAAATTTTACGACGTCAGTTGGATACTTTGGGGGCCGGTTTAAGCCAGGCAACCGCCAGTTTTTGTGCTGCTCCCATGGTGGTTCAAGACTACGTCACCATAAAAACCTACACGGATAATCTAATCAGAGGTAATGAGGACATTATCTTCGTGTACGTGTTAGATGCAGACAACAACTTGGTGTCTTCTTCGGCTCTGGAAGACAAAACTGACGTGGTACCCTTTGTCTATGAACGCGACATTCTCAAAGAGCCTACTCGTGTGAGAAAGCTGGGTTCCGTGGTTTTGGGTTTATCACCCCGGCAAATGGATTTGGCCGTCTCAGAACGCATTTATGACATTGCCATGGGTTTTGTTGTCCTATTCATTGTTTTTTCCGTGATGATTGTTTTTTTGGTAAAAACAGTGGTTACCGATCCTTTGAAAAAACTAGGGGATGTGGCAGAAGCCTTAGGCAAAGGCGTACTGGCTAACCCCATCACGATGGACCAGGAAGACGAAGTGGGACGTTTGGCGAAGAATCTGGAAACCATGCGGACTAATCTGTTTGATTCCTATACGATGGTGCGCCGCAAAAACGATCAGCTTAAAAGTTTAGACAAAATGAAGGATGAGTTCTTGTCCAATATGACTCACGAGTTGAAAACACCATTGCATGCAATTATTGGCTATAGCGAATTGGCCCGTGAGGATCTCAATAACCAAGTCAACGATCAGCTACTGGAAGATTTGAATAAAATTGAGGCCTCCGGGCGCCGTCTGTTGGAAATCGTCAATAATATCCTCAGCCTGTCCTCCAGCAATGAATCCGACAACCGTGTACCCTATTCATTGATGGCCTTAATAGAAGAGTTGAGGCTGGGATTTGAAGTGGAAGTGTACAAAAATAGTAATAAACTGCTGGTGCAATTTCATCATACGCATGATTACGTGCAGGTGGATATATCCCGATTCAAACAAATGCTGGTGCATCTACTGAACAATGCCAATAAATTTACCCACAATGGAAAAATCACTATTGATATTTTCGATGAAACAGATGAGGATCAACACTGGGTGACTGTGAGTGTAGGTGATGACGGTATTGGCATTGACCAGGAATACCTGAAAAACCTATTCTTGCCGTTTAGCCAAATGGATTCTTCTCTGACGCGAAAATACGAAGGCACGGGGTTGGGTTTGGCCGTGTGCAAGAAGCTGTGTGAAAGCATGCATGGGGAAATCAACGTTTCCAGTGTAAAAGGCCAAGGTAGCGTGTTTAATGTCAGGTTACCGTTACCGGTTGTTAAGGAAGGCGACCAGAACGAACGCCGGTCCCGCCAGTAAACAGGAATCCGGAAAAATGATTGTTGATGACAGGAGTCATTTCTTGGACGAAAAATTCTATCGCGTTGAGGTGGGGGGAAACGGTCGCGCTACCGTTGTGGACGCTAAGCAACAGGCTATAATCCAGTGTATGGACCGTAATAACGCCGAACATTATTGCGTGTTACTCAACAAAGCTTACGAGACGGGATATAAACAGGGTGTTAAAAGCGTGAAATAGCCTGTGGGCCTGGTTTTTCTGTCCCTTTTCCGTTCCCGAACGTAGCGCCGGATTCGTTGCGTAAAACGAGCCCGTTGCGAGTGGAGAAAGTGGAGAAAGTGGAAGGAGTCGAGCAATGAAACGTGTACTTTTCAAAGTATCAATCGGGGTGTCGATGTTTATACCCCTGCTGGCAGGCAATGCGTTTGCCGGTGATGTCGTGGCCGTTAAAACTATTGGAATGGAACTGGCGCGTGATATCGCCAATGAAGCCGTTATGATTTGCCGTAAGAAAGGCTATCAAGTCAGCGCTGTGGTCGTGGATCGAAATGGTTTGGTGCGGGCGGCATTGCGCGATGATCTTGCGCCACGTTTTACCCTGCAGATAGCCGAAGAAAAAGCCAATGCGACTGTCATGGCGGGGATCGGTAGTGGCGAGTTCAGGAAAAACCGGGGAGATATCCGTCCGGAGTTAAACCATGTAGACGGTGTTATTATGCTTGCCGGTGCTTTGCCGATTTCGGCAGGTGGTTACAACATCGGCGCAATTGGCGTCAGTGGCGCGCCGGGTGGTGATATAGACGAAGATTGCGCCAAAAAAGCCCGGGCCAAATTTGAAGAACGTCTGGAATTTGCTGACTGAGGTTAAAAACGATTAGCTGGGAACATCCCCCGGTGGCTTTACATAAGCCGGGTTATGTTTGCGAATCAGCCGATTGCGCAAGTCCCATTGGTTGGGTGTGTCCACCTCATCCAGAAATTCCACATTACCGCCTACATACAGCGCCAACGGCACGCCGTTGCGATAGAGAATGCGGTTTTTCAGTTGCGCCGGTACACGTTTACCCGGGGTGATGATGCCGGTGAGATTTAAGGGATCTACGGCGCTTAGGGTCACCAGTTCATTGGGCACAGATGTTGCCGCCGGGTCTTTCGTGCTTTGTTGGTCCCGGTTTAGTGAGCGCAGTTGTTGCACCGCATCGGGCAAAGCAAATTGTTCTCCGGCAAATCCACTCACAAAACGACCGCCGCGAATTTCGCCGCGTGCTTCCATACGTCGGAACATATACAGTAAATCCCGCCACGGGGGCAAGTCCGTTTCATTATCCAATAGTTTTCGAAACACCACGCCATAGCGCATCAGCAAGGTCCAGGCTATGTGTTGCCAGTCCTCCAACTGTTGTAATCGACTTTGAGATTCCAAGCTTGGTGTTTGTCTTTGGATTAAGGACCAGCGACCGGCTTCGTCCACGCCGTATTGACGGTTACGCCCGGAACGACTGCGGCTGCGAAAAGCCGGCTTGCGGGAGCTGGGGGTTATTAGAGCCCGTAGTCCGGCAAAGTTATCCGAGGTCACCAGGCCCCGGTTTACCAATTCTCCCAAAGCCGTTTCGACTTGAGTGCGCAACAGGCCGCTGAGTTTGACTAAGTCGGCAAAAAAACTGGCGCCATTTTGATTTAAGAGTCGCAGCACCTGAGCACCGTATTCACTCAGTGCTTGATCGTCGGTTTCATCCGTGGCCTTTTTGCCCCAGAGTTCTTCCGTTTCTCTGGGCAGTAAATAAACCGGAGTCATTTTTACCGGTGAAGATTTCCGGGATTTTTTTGAACACCCGGCGCGTAACCAGGCAAAGTGGCCGCTGTTGCAAAGGGAGTCCAGCCATTCCGGTAAATAAAATTCCAGTCGAGCCGGTAGCACTTCGCTTTCCCAGGCGGCTGCCGGAACCGCATAACCTTCCAGTTGATCCAGGATACCTATGAGGGCCTGCTTGCCTTCACCAGGGTCCACTAAGTGGTGCCAATAAAACAGAAAGCGCATAAACACCGCCGGGCTGACGGCTTGTACTTCACGGCGCAGGCTTTTGAGGGTGTAGCGGTGAATTCGTGCCAGCAGACCGCGGTCGCACCATTGCAATTCGTCCTGGGACGACTCGAAATAACCTTGAATGGCAAAGCCTTCCTGCTCCAGTGCCAGTAAAGCGGTTTGTACCGCATTAAGGTTCAAGTCAATGGCTTGTGCCAGTTGCGTTGCGCTGACGGGGCCCAGACCCTCCAGACGGCTGCGGATCATGTCGACCAGTGCGGTGTCGGCATCGATCCCCGTTGGCCACTGTGCCAACAGGTTTTTGATTGTCTCTGAAATGCTGCCCTGCGGGTGCAACAGCAGCAAGTTTGGCAGACGCTCGGTGGCACACCATAGGGTTTTGCCATTGCCGGTTAGCAATGGGGCGCAACGCTGTTGTTGTGTTAATGCTTCGAGATATTGGTTCCAAGCGGCGGATTTTTGCATTTCCGCATCGGTGACAAAGCCCAGAATGCTCAAGGCATCGTGCAACTCATCGGCGTTATAGACTTCGGGCCAGGCTTCCTGACGCACGCGGGCAATGGCCTCCGGACTTAAGCGGCCAATATCCTGCGCACTTTGCGGATCCAGTTGTCGTTGGCGTATAGCCAGGGTACGGCGCTCTTCTGCCGGAGCGTCGTCCAGAAACGCATAAGCCTTGGCGTTAATAATTTCCGCCGCCAACGGGGAAGGGGTGGGCAGGTCACGGCAGACCACGTTAATGGCGCCACTGGTCAAGCGCTGCAACACTTGTTCCAGACCTTCGATATCCATGGTTTCATGCAGGCAATCGCCTATCGTTTGTTGGACCAGCGGATGTTCCGGCACTTCCCGTTCGCCGCTGATGTTCTCGAAACAAGCCAGCTGGTCCGGAAAAATCACGGCGACCAGGTCTTCGGCATCACTGCGTTGAAACTGCGCCGGTACTTTTTTACCGTTGCGATTGCGTGGTACTGCCAGAGAAATATTGGCATTCCAGCGCCAGCGGGTGCCGAACATAGGGGCATCCAATAAGGCTTGAACTAACAAATGCCGTACGGTGTTGGCATTGAGGTAGTTGGCCACTTCCTCCAGGGGAAAGCTGTGGGTCGGACCCAGGGACAGAACGATATTATTCTCGTTGGCAGCGGCTTGCAGCTCAAAGTTGAACTTGCGACAAAACCGTTTGCGCAGCGACAAACCCCAGGCTCGATTGATGCGCGAGCCAAAAGGCGCATGAATAACAAAATGCATATCACCCACATCATCGAAAAACCGTTCGAAGATGACGGTATCCATGGACGGTAACACCCCCAGGGCCGCTTTGGCGGTGGCCAGATAGTGACTGATTTGTTCGGCTATAAAAGCGGGCAGGTGCAGTTGTTGTTGCAGCCATTGAGTGCTGCCCTCCAGACCGTTTAAGTCCAGTTGCCGGGCAAACTCCGTGTTCAGTCGGGCCACGGCTTGCGACAATTCATCGGTGCGTCCCGGTGCTTCGCCAAACCAAAAAGGAATATTGGGGGGCTGGCCGTGGGCATCTTCCACATAAACCCGTCCCGATTCAATTTTCAAGATGCGATAAGAGGTATTGCCCAATTGGAAAATATCGCCGGGCAGGCTTTCAAAAGCGAAGTCCTCATTCAAACTGCCAATGAAACAACCTTCCGGTTGCAGCATGACATCGTAGTCAAACTGATCCGGAATCGCACCGCCGTTAGTGAGAGCGGTTAAGCGGGCGCCGCGACGCGGGCGCAGCTTGCCGTTAATGCCATCGCGGTGTAAGTAGGCACCTCGGCGGCCGCGTTTGGTGGTGTAGCCGTCCGCCAGCATTTGTACCACATCGCTAAACTCCTGTTGTGACAAATCGCGATATGTCCAGGCTTGGCGCAAGCGATCATATAGCTGTAGTTCGTCCCATTCTGCACACGCCACTTCCGCTACAATGTGTTGCGCCAGGACGTCCAAGGGTTGATGCGGGATCAGTATCTGGTCCAGCTCCCCTTTGCCAATGGCATCCAACATGGCCGAGCATTCAATCAAATCGTCCCGGCTTAGGGGAAATAAGCGGCCTTTGGGTGTGGCGCCCACTGCATGGCCGGAACGACCTACGCGCTGCAAGAAGGCGGCGATGGAGCGAGGCGAGCCCAATTGGCACACCAGGTCCACATCACCGATGTCGATGCCCAGTTCCAGGGATGCGGTGGCCACCAGAGCTTTGAGTTGGCCGTTTTTAAGCCGTTGCTCCGCTTGTAAACGGTGTTCCCGCGCCAGACTGCCGTGGTGGGCCGTGACATGTTCCTCACCGATGCGCTCCGCTAAGTGTCGTGCCGCTCGTTCCGCCAGTCGGCGTGTATTTACAAAGATCAAAGTGGTGCGGTGTTGCTGCACCAGTTCCTGCAAACGACTGTAGATTTCCTCCCAGGTTTCATTGGCCATGACCGCTTCCAGCGGTGAGGCGGTTACTTCAATTTGCAAATCGCGAGCACGGCTGTGGCCTGTGTCCACAATAGTGCAGGGTTGATCCGAGCCGTTGAGATACTGGGCCATGCGTTCTATGGGTTTTTGGGTTGCCGACAAACCAATGCGCACCGGGGCCGGGCGGTTGTTGTTTTGGCACAAAGCGTCCAGACGTTGCAGGGACAGCAACAAATGGGAACCGCGTTTGCTGCCTGCCAAGGCATGAATCTCATCGACAATCACAGTCTTGATCGATTTGAGCATTTCCCGACCGGAGTCCGAACTGAGCAGAATGTACAAGGATTCGGGGGTGCTCACCAAAATGTGGGGCGGATTCTTACGCATGCGAACCCGTTCCGCTTGCGGTGTATCGCCGGTACGAACCCAGGCTTTGATTTCCACATCCGCCAGACCGTGCTCCAGCAAAGAATCCCGAATGCCGTTGATAGGCTGTTGTAAATTCTTTTGAATGTCGTTGGACAAGGCTTTCAGCGGCGACACATACAGTATCTGGGTGTGCTCGGGTAAACCCCGTTCCACGCCCTGGACCACTAACTCATTGATACTGGCTAAAAACGCCGCCAGGGTTTTGCCTGAACCCGTAGGTGCGGCGATCAAAGTGGGGTGTTGTTGGGCGATGGTCGGCCAGGACTGGAGTTGCACCCGTGTCGGAGCAGCGAAGCTTTTGTTGAACCAGGCGGCGACCGCGGGATGAAAAAGTTCCAGACTCATGCCGTTATCATAGCGGTTTATGTTCTGGAAATCCTGCTATTGATGACAACAATTAAGTCGATGGGGCCGGAGCCAGCTCCAGTTCAAATCGAACCCCTTGTTGGCTGGGGGTTAAGCGAATCTGCCCATTGTGGGCCTTGAGGATGGATTGCACCACAGCCAGTCCCAGGCCTGTGCCACCGTTGTTTCTGGCAGTTGTAAAAAAGGGTTGGAATATTTTTTTGGCATTGGCACTGGAAATTCCTGTGCCATTGTCCTGGTACACAATACTGACATTCTCCTGACTTCGTTTTACGACGATGTGGACTTTTGCCTGGTGACCACCGTGCTGGCGTGTATTTTCCAGCAAATTGGTAAACACCGAGCTTAGTGTCGCTTCGTCCATATTAACCGCCAGGGAGTCGCCGCTGAACTGTAGCTCTACAGGCAATCCGGCATGACGATAAGTTTCCTGCAAGGATTGCAACACGGGGGTGATCAGGGTACGTTCTTGTCCCAGCACCATGGTATCGGCTTTGGCCAGTTCCAGCAGTTTTTGCACCAGATTTTCCAGACGTGAGGCGTCGTTGTTGAGGTTTTGTAAAAAGCGGTTTTTTTCCTCCGCAGTCATGGCCTCGCTGTGGTCCTGTAATAATTCCACCGCTCCTTTAATGGCGGTTAAGGGCGTTTTGAATTCATGGGAAACATGGGCGGCAAAATCTCGGATGTAATCGGCTCTTTGCTCCAGGGTTAAAGCCATATGAGCCACCGCTTGTGATAACTCAGCCACCTCATGGGTATAAGGACTCTCCAGGGGTGTGACCGCGCCTTTTTCTCCGCGTACGGCTCGCTGGGTTTGGGCGATAACGGCTCTAACCGGATTGCTGATGGTGAGGGATGTGACCAACGTTATGAACAGGACCACACCCACGATTAACAGTGCGGCATAAGCCAGTTCGTAGCGTTTGCCGTGTAAGGCCTGCATGATATTGGCAGGGGTGCGCGACAATACCACGGCCCCGTAAATGCGATCATCATGCAATACCGGCATGGCGACAAATACGCGTACGCCGGCGCCACGGCTGATAGATTGCAGCGGCGGTACCGGTTCATCGGATATGCGTCGGCGCATTAAGGAGACATGTTGTCCTTGCAAGGCGCGGGATACTTCCGGCCAGTGCATTAAGGATTGTTGCAGACTTTGATTGGTAGAGGCGATGACAGTACCTCGACTGTCCACCAGACGCATTGCGGCCAAGGTGGTGATTTGAGCATTGCGCATAATAGCCATGGTCTGCGCTCCGGCTTCGCTGATACTCCGGTGTGGGGTGTGCGTGGCGGGTAAAGGGTCACTGGGCTTTCCCAATATGGTGTCTTTGGATAAATCCAGCTTGGCGGCCCGGGGTTTCCATCGGCTGGCCGGTTCAGTGACTTGTATTGTTGATTGTTCAGTGGTTTGTGTCTGCGATTCCATTGGTAGGCTGTATTGCTGTATTTGTTGCGGTGACAAACCCTGGCGTAGCAGGGCGTTTTTAAAAATCTCCTTTACAAACACACCTTGGGCAATCAGTTCGCTTTCAGTTTGACGTACCAGCACACTTTCATAAACACGCAACAGTGCTATGCCGCTTAAAGGCAACACCAAAATGGCCAGATTCACCAGGAATAACAATGTGTGTAGTCGAGGACGGCGCATGCTTTTCTTTATGCAGTTCGTGAATACACTCGTGGCCGGCTTAAGTGCACTTAAGCGTCACCCAGTTTGTATCCCACGCCGTGCACCGTTTCTATGGGGCTGGCGCCCAGTGCACTGAGTTTGGCTCGCACCCGACGCATATGGCTGTCGATGGTACGGTCACTGACCACATTATTAAAGTCATAAGCACTGTTCATGAGTTGTTCGCGGCTGAAAACTCGGCCCGGTTGGCTTAAAAGGGTTTTCAATAAACCAAATTCGGTGACGGTGAGTACGATTTCCTCTTTATCCCAGTAGGCTTTAAATTCCAGTTCGTTCAGGCTTAATTTGCCGTGGGACAGGGTGCTACGGCTTTGGGTGCCATTGCGTTGGCCGGCACTGGTTTGTTGTATTGCCGTGGTTCGACGCAGTACCGCTTTCACCCGCGCCACCAGCTCCCGAGGGCTGAAGGGTTTGGTAATGTAATCATCGCCACCCAGTTCCAGACCTAATATGCGATCGATTTCTTCATCTCGGGATGACAGAAAGACAATGGGAACATTGGATGATTTGCGAATTTCCCGACAGACATCCGTACCGTCCATTTCCGGCATCATGATATCCAGTACCAACAGCTGCGGGGCTTTTTCTTCAAATTGCTGTAACGCCTGCCGGCCGTTTTCCGCTTCTACTACCTCATAACCGGCTTTTTCCAGAGCGAAATGCAGCACTTGGCGGATATGAGCATCATCATCAACTACTAGGATTCGTTGCATGGTCAATCGGACTATGACTCTAAATAGTGGTTATGGACGGTTATACAACATATACAATTGTTATATAACAAATGTTTACAATAGCTTAGACCGGATCGTGGCATAAAGCCAGAGCTTGCACAAAATCTGCACCAACATTCCATCAAGTTGTCACATGGACGCCACGGTGTCTGCATACGCTTGTCCGAAAATGAGTTTACAGACTTAGAGGAGATGATTTATGAGTGATTCCATCACACCGGCAAGCGACAACGACAGCCCCTTAAGTAAGCGTTCTCGGGCGAAAGCCCTGGGATTTGTATCCATCACCACAATGGTGTTCATGGGCGTGTTATTGCCTCTGGCTACTCTGGCTTATGAATTATTTAGCCACGCCAGTGCTGATATGTTTTTTGATCCTATTCCCACACCCTTGCATGTACTTATGGTGGCTTGGGTCCCATTAGCCAACCTGGTGACGTTGTGGTGTATCTATCAACATCGTTTTCCGGTATGGGTGGTTCATGTCAATGGCCTGGCCATAGGGTTTGCAGCTTTCTACAGCCTTATGTATTTGCCTTTGTTGCCTTTAGGGGTAATGGGGATAGTGGTGTTTTTCGGCCTATTTTTATTAGCGCCATTGTTTTCCCTGATAGCTGCCGTACGTTTGTATGTTCGCCTGCGCAAACAAGCCCGACAGGTTTCCGTACTGTTGCCAACGCCGGGGCGGGGAATTTTGGCGGCGTTGGTTATCGTGACTATCATCAACCTGCCACCGGCTTTAACTCAGATAGGAATGAGTATGGTGATGTCCGAAAAGCTATCGGTGCAAAACCGGGGTTTGACTATGTTGCGAGTGATAGGCGATGAACAGTGGATTCTGGACCATTGCTACTATCGTAAACGTCGTAGTGATATCGGCTCCTTTTTTATGCCACACATACCTCCGGAGCAAGCTCAAGGTATTTACTATCGGGTTACCGGTAAAGCTTTTAACGCTCAACCCTTAACGCAGACGCGCAGCACGCGTTGGATTGATCGGGATGAGTGGCGTAACCAGGGTAATCAAAATGTCAGTGGTAAAGTGGAACAGTTGTTTTTACACAGTTCCATTTTGGATGGAAGCATAGCCGCTGAGGCTGATGTGGCATATTTGGAATGGACTTTGGTGTTTAAAAACCAAAGCTATCGACAAGCGGAAATGCGAGGCAATATTTTGTTACCGCCCGATGCGGTTGTGTCTCGGGTCACTTTGTGGGTTGAAGGAGAGGAACGGGAAGCGGCTTTTGCCGGTAAAGCCAAAGTTCGTAAAGCCTATCGAGATGTGGTGCAGACGCGGCGTGATCCGCTGCTGGTGACCACCAGTGCGCCTGACACGGTATTGATGCAAATGTTTCCCGTGCCGCCACAAGGTGAAATGAAGGCCCGAATCGGAATCAGCGTACCGTTGTCTGTCCGTGATCAAACCACTGCATTGTTACGTCTGCCTCACTTTATTGAATCCAATTTCAGTGTTCGTGAAGACCATAAACACGATGTCTGGTTGGAATCCAAAACACCATTGCACCTGGGGCAGAAAGTCCTGCCTTCCAAAGACTTAACTAAAGAGCGCGCAATTTGGCAGCTCAGTGATCTGGAACTTTCGGATCCGCAAAACAGCATCCGTGTGGATAGAGGCAAGCCAAGAACTGTTGTTGATCAGTGGCGTGGTAAGAGAATTCAACAAACCGTGGTGAGCCGGGATCAGCTGTTTAAGAATTTGGTTTTGGTGCTGGATGGATCACAGGGTATGCAAGATCATTTGGAGACTATAGTGCAGGCGATTAATGCTATCGACGGGGACATCAAGCTGCATACTTTTTTGGCGGGCGATCAGGTACAGGAATTACCTATGGCCCAAAGTGCAGATGGCTTACGCTTGTTGACCGAAGACTTGGAACGAGTGGAATTTGAAGGAGGGATGGACAATGTTCCGGCTTTGGAGCAAGGGTTGACCTTGGCCAGGCAGCTACCCCAAGCGGCAGTGTTGTGGATTCATGCTCCCGTGCCGGTAGAGTTACGTTCGGCTGATTATGTGTTACATCATTATGCTCGCTTTAACAATGCGCCCGTGTTGTTTGACTTTGCTGTCAGTTCCGGACCGAATCGGGTGATGGAAAAGCTGGAGAAAACGCCTTTGGTGCGACGGGTTGCCCGTTTCTCCAGCGTGGGGCAGGATTTACGGCGCTTTTTTTCCCAAGCGGCGGGCAGCACCCCCCACTTTTTGCTTCACAGAGAAATGTATTCGGGTCAAGGGAAGCCCACATTGCGAACGGGACATATTGTACGACTGTGGGCCAAAGATCAAATTATGGGAATGATGATGGATGTTAAGGACCGGCACCAAGCGATGGTGGCGCAGGCGGCGAAGTATCAATTGGTAACTCCTGTTAGCGGTGCGGTGGTGTTGGAAAACCAACAGCAATATGACCGTGCGGGTCTGCAAGCGGTACCGCCGGGTAGTGTTCCTACCATTCCCGAGCCGGAAGAATGGGCCATGATTGTTATTGCACTGTTGTTCTTGGTTGTCGCTATCAGAAAACGCTTCCGCTTCGAATCAGGATTTTACGGGGCAGCCGTATGAACACAGGGACAGATCTGCTTGGGCGGCTTCAGCCGTATCGTTTCAGCATTGTGTTGAGTGTGACCGTGTTGAGTCTGTATCCCGTCTGGCACTGGATGTTGTTGCGGATGTTTTCCCAAGGTGGTGAACCCTGGAGTGTGTTGCCTCTGGGTACAGCGGTGGCGCTTTTATGGCTGAGGCCGGCGGTTTTAACGGAGTCCCGTGCTTGCCCGTCGGCGTCACTCGATCTGCTGATACCGGCCCTGTTGATGTTGCTGTACATGGTCAGCCTGTTGTTCTTTCCGCCCATTTTTCGAGCGGCACTCGCGATGCTGATGATTGCCAATTTGTTGAGCCGACATTGGTATGGCAAGGAACTGCATTTACCCTTGTTCTGTTTGTTGGGACTTGCTTTACCCGCAGTAGCTTCTTTGCAATTCTATTTAGGGTATCCCTTGCGGGTTATAGTGGGGGAAATAAGTTCAACCTTGTTGTCCATGAACGGTTTGGTGGTGGTGCGAGACGGTACTGTTTTGCAATGGGGGATGCACAATATTTCTATCGATGCACCTTGTAGCGGTATTAAACTATTGTGGGTGAGTTTGTACATGGTTTTTACCCTGGCTTGCTTTTTCGAACTGAACGCCAAACGAACCCTGCTGTTGCTGTCGGTTTCACTGGTTTTAGTGTTAGTCGGAAACGTGCTGCGCACAACCGCCTTGTTCTATACCGAGTCCGGACTGGTCCCCGCGCAGGACTGGATGCATGAGGGCATAGGCATGGCCGTGTTTGTGCTGGTTGCTTTGGGTTTATTATTGGCAAATAAGTTTCTTAATCAAATGGCGCACAATCGCCACAGGGGAATGGCATGGTGACACGAATCTATTTGCTCATGTGTTTGTTAGCCGCGATGCTACCGCTGATTCCGCTATCCCAATCCGGCGAGCCGCATGCTACAGCGGATTTTCCCGGTTGGCCGCAACAGTTTGAAGGCGAGGCGTTACAAAGGTTGCCATTGTCCGCAAAGGAAACAGTCTTTTACGCTTCCTTTCCCGGTAAAGTGGCGCGTTTTACTGACGGTAGGCGGGAAATCATTATGCGTTGGGTGAAGACTGAATCTCGAAAATTTCACTCGGCAGCGGATTGTTTTAAGGGGTTGGGGTATACGGTTAAACCGGAAGATCTGTATGTGGACCAGACCGGGCAACGTTGGGGTCAGTTTCAAGCCCAAGCCAAAGATCACAGCTTGTTGGTGAGAGAGCGCATTAGTGACGCGCAGGGCAGGCAGTGGACCGATGTTTCCGCCTGGTACTGGGATGCATTATTGGCGCAATCCCACGGTCCTTGGTGGAGTGTCACGGTGGCGACTCATATTGATAGCTAACTATATGATACCCTGTGCCCACGGATTGTCATGGGATGTTCAGGTACAAAGTATTGATATCGGTGTCACCTTCCTGGATTGGATTGCCATTGGCTCCCGCGGATAAGACATATCGATAGCGGGAACGGCTGGCGGCACGGGATGTGACATACTCCAAATACCGCGAACCAGTGTCAATATCAATGAGTAACAGATAATTGTCGGGGGTCAGATTGACATTGAGGTTGCTTGTCCAGGTGTCGCTGTTGCCCTCGCGATTGAGTCTGAGTGTCTGTGAAGGGATAGAAAAACCTGCCGCTAACAGTCGAATCTCAAAGGTATTTATTTGGGAGCTACTACCCGTTGCCGTTGTCGCAACAATTGAGATGTTGGTGCCGGAGGCGGCCGCCGATGTGGACAGGGTGATATCTTGTAACCAGGGAGAAACAGCCGTTTGCGTGTTGCAGTTTCCCGGATTCGCCCGGCTGAAGGTTGATCCTTGAAAGTATTCCAGAGTAATGGAATGGCCGCTGCTTCGTTGCAGGTTACACACCAGGGTTTGCGGCTCACCGTTGTCATAGGAAGTATTATCGTTTTCATCTACAAAAGTGAAGACATCAAAACGATTCCAGAAACTGAAAGATTCCAGTGGAACAAGAATTCTATGGGTTTCGACTACGGAACCGTCATAGGATTGCTCGTGCAGGGGCGTAGAATTGCGGCTTGCGGCTTCGTTAACCACTTGGAAGTAGCAGCGACGATTAGAGATGCCTCCGCAATCTATGAGGCCTTGCATTTCCCAGGCAAACGGTTTGTTTGATGCAGAGAAAGAAGTGTCGGAACCCAAATCGGCCTCACAACCGGAAATCACAATGAAAATAAACAACCAGATCAAACAGATGGCTCGGTATGCATATTTTGAATACAGCGCGTTAACACCATTGTTTGGCATGATGACCCCCGATCTATAATTATGATTATTTATATTTGTAATGCGCTCTTTGCGTTTGTTCAGTAAAGCAAAAAATTTACAGACTCGCAAGCTGGGGAACGACAATATTGTGTTTGTTTGAATCAGTATCGTCTGCTTCGTGGCGCATGGTTCGACCACCAACGTTTGTCGCGCACAAGCGTTTATCGCTCACACTAACTCGTGCGCAATCTGCCCCAAAACCTTAACCGCCTTTCGCGCTGTTTCGCCTTCCACAAAGCCGCAGCTCATTCGAATATGATGTCGGTAACGGGATTGGGCGCTGAAAATAATACCGGGGCTGATGCTGATTTTGCGATTCATAGCGCGTCGGTATAATTCCATACAATCCACGCTTTGCGGAAGCTCTATCCATAATACAAACCCGCCTTGGGGATTACTGATGCGAGTGTGGACCGGAAAATATTCACTGATCCAGTGACGTAACTGCTGGACGCGAAACTGATACGTGGCAGCGCTTTGCTGTAGATATCGGCTGTAGCGGCCTTTGCTGAGAAACTCCGCCAGTGTCAATTGGGGCAGGGTGGAGGTGCTGATATTATCCAGAAACTTAGCATAGGCAACGGATTCCATAAACTGACCGGGTATCATCCAGCCGACACGAAATCCCGGAGCAATGGTTTTTGA
Organism: Gammaproteobacteria bacterium; assembly: GCA_029882975.1. Taxonomy (NCBI): domain Bacteria; kingdom Pseudomonadati; phylum Pseudomonadota; class Gammaproteobacteria; species Gammaproteobacteria bacterium. The sequence goes on along the minus strand of JAOUJW010000025.1, from coordinate 20,476 downwards.
AAAGGAGGAGCAATAAATGACCTGACCCTCATGGTCAAAGGCTTTGGCCGCTTTGGGGCGGGGCGAACTAAAACTGAGTCCGCCGTATATGTCGTCTTCAATTAAAGGAATGTTATTCTGGATCAGTGTACGCACCAGCGTTTGTTTATGAGATTCCGGCATGCACGAACCCAATGGGTTGGAAAACGTCGGCATGAGTACGCAGGCGGCAATTTTGTGTTTCTCCAGTGCCAATTGCAAGGCGGCCAGTTCTATTCCTGTACCGGGATGGGTGGGAATTTCCAGCGCTTTCATGCCCAAGGTCTCGATCACTTGCAGGATGCCAAAGTAGGTCGGTGATTCAATGGCAATGGTGTCGCCCCGCTTGGCGACAGCACGCAAGGCCAGGTTTAAGGCTTCCAGGCAACCATTGGTAATAATGATGTCATCGGGCGAGGTTTTGCACCCGGCCAGACCCATTAATCGAGCAATGTATCGACGCAAGGCGGTATTGCCCCGCGCGTTTTCATAATAGATGGCACTGTCCGGCGATTGCCGGATAACCGCAGCGCTGCTGCGCGCCAAGAGTCTGCCGGGCAGCATGTCGGGTCCCGGTACGGCCGCTCCCAATTTAATTAACCTATCCGAACGAGCTTCCTGTACCAGTTCCATTGCCAGTTGCCCCACACTGACCGGTAATGCTTTTTTCGCCGGACGACTTACCGCGGGCTCTTCTGCAGTGGCAACAGCCGTTACGAAATAACCGGAACGGGGTTTGGCCTGCGCCAGACCGCTTTCTTCCAAGCGATTCAAGGCTTCCAATACTGTCGCCATGCTCACCTTATATTGTTTGCACAAACTTCTGATGGAAGGCAGTTTTTCCTTGGGGGCGTACACACCTCGGCGGATCGCTTTAATTAAGTCATCAGCGAGGCGCTGATACAAAAACTCCTCACGCATGGCGTGCTCCTAATCTGTACTGGTATAAAATCAATATAACTGTATCTGTTCTGGTTTGTAAAGCTGATATACCTTACACCGAACATCATTGAGATAAAGGTCAAGTAAGGAGAAAGGTTTTATGAGCATATGTTGGATCAACGGTGAGATGTGCGCACCGGAACAGGCGCGAGTGTCGGTGTTTGATCATGGCTTATTGTACGGTGATGGTGTGTTTGAAGGCTTACGATTTTATGGTGGGCGGATTTTTCGCGCACAAGAACATTTGCAACGCCTGTTTGATTCTGCTGCGGGTATATCCCTGGCCATTCCTTATGGTGTGGAACACCTGCATCAGGTTCTGTTGGAGGTTACCGAAGCGTGTGAATTTGCGGATGGTTATATTCGTCTGGTGGTAACTCGTGGCGAAGGCCCCTTGGGTTTGGACCCGCACCTTTGTTGCAAGCCAACCGTCTTTGTGATTGCCGACAAAATCAAGCTGGTGGATGATGCCGCTCTGCGTGATGGCTTATCCGTAATTACAGCGTCGGTACGACGCGTGCCCAATGACAGCCTGGATTCGCGGATTAAGTCCCTAAATTATCTTAATCATATAATGGCCCGTCTGGAAGCGAAGGCAGCCGGTGCCCATGAGGCTATTTTGCTCAATCATGCCGGGCGTGTGGCAGAAGCGAGTTCGGAAAATGTTTTTATCGTAAAAAACCGAACCGTGCTGACGCCACCGGTCAGTGACGGCGCTTTGCAGGGAATTACACGACAGACACTAATGGAGCTGGCCGATGGAAAGTGGCCGGTATTGGAACAGGGCTTAACAGCGTTTGACTTGTACACCGCGGATGAGTGCTTTTTGTGTGGCACGGGAGCGGAGTTGCTACCGGTAAGGATGATCGACGGTCGCACTTTGGCGCATTGTCCGGGGCCGGTATATCTTCAACTTCAACAAGCGTATTTGGCCCATGTTTACCACGAGACCGTTCATACTGGAGGATCAAAATGAGCATTTCAGTCGGTGTGATGGGCGCCGGCGGTTACATGGGAGGTGAAGTATTACGGGTCTTGCTGAACCATCCGCAAGTGGAGATTGCCTGGGCCGCCAGTCGAAACGGCGAACGTATTGAGGAGTACCACCCCAATTTATATGAGTCAGGATTAAAGCTGATTCATCCTGACGATGCCGAGGCTTGTGATGTGGTGTTTCTGGCTTTGCCTACCGGTGCTTCCATAGAGCAAGCCGCACGCTTTAACAGTCTGGGCTGTCGCGTCATTGATTTAGGCGCAGCATTTAGGTTAAGTGACTGTAAGGTGTGGGAGCGGGTTTATGCCCAAACTCATGCACAATGGCCTTTAGTACAGCACGCGGTTTATGGAATCAATGAATTGCACCATGATGAAATTGCCAACACTCGTTTAGTGGCCAATCCCGGTTGTTTTGCTTCTGCCGCTATTTTGGCTCTCGCGCCAGTAGTACAGGCCGGTTTGGTTGATACGCAAAGATTGCTGGTAACGGGAATATCCGGCACCGCAGGGGTAGGCGCCGAATTATCTCAGGCGGCGCACCATCCGGAAATCGGCAACAATCTGGTGCCCTACAATGTGGTGGACCACCGCCACAGCTACGAGATGGAACAGGAGCTGTCTCTATTGAACGGCAACAATCCTGTCAGCGTACATTTTACCCCGGTGTATGCGCCCCTGGTGCGAGGGATTCTCAATATTTGTCACGTGTTTCCCTTGAAAACTGTATCCCGAACGGCTTTGCTGCAACGGTACCGGGAATATTTTGAGGAGCATGAATTTATCAAAGTCTTTGATCGCCCCTTTGAAACCGGCGTCAGTTGGCAATACAAGCCTTACCCCTGGGTCAGTGCCGTTAATGGCAGTAACTACTGTTACATCGGTCTGGATGTGGACGAGCGGCGAAATCGCGTGGTGTTGTTTAGCGTGCTCGACAGCCTGGGTAAGGGTGGGGCTCAAGTAGGAGTGGAGAACATGAATATAATGTTTGGTTTGGATCGAGCGTCCGGGCTCAGAAGCCGGGCTTTGCATCCTGGATAGTTAAAAAAGTAAGGGAACCCATTAAGGGTTCCCATACTTTGGATTGGCCTGGTCAGCAAGAGACAATCTGTCTCACGCAGGTTGATGGCCCGTGGATCGGTCATTGCATCTAAGAAATATACGATCCACTGAGTTTCTTTGCCGGTTAGGCTGATGGGATCCAGTTCATTGGCTAGTCGCTTATGAGGCTGGGTAATACCACTTAACTGCGGTAATCGTTGTTTGTGTTTTTACTGAGTAGGGAAAGGATATGAAGATTTTTCAGGTCGATGCGTTTAGCTCCAAACCGTTTCAAGGGAATCCGGCCGCCATTTGTCCCCTGGAGTCGTGGTTAGATGATTCTCTACTACAGGCAATTGCTGCTGAGAACAATTTGTCTGAAACGGCATTTTTTGTGCCGGGTGAATCCGGTTTTCATTTGCGCTGGTTTACGCCTAAAGCTGAGGTGACGTTGTGCGGGCATGCGACGCTGGCTTCTGCTCATGTATTGTTCCAGGAGTTGGCTTATAAAAAACCGGAAATTATATTCCACACACTTAGTGGTGATCTGGCGGTAAAACAAACATCAGCAGGGTTACTGATGGATTTTCCCGCCCTGGCTTTAGAACCGTGCAAGGTTCCCGCAGCACTGGTGCGGGCATTGGGTGCGGAGCCTGCAGAGGTTTTGTTGGGAGAAGACTATATCGCGGTGTATGCATCGGCTGATGAGATTCTGCAGTTGCGCCCCAACTTTGCATTGTTGGCGCAGTTGGATGTACGTGGTATTGGTGTGACGGCACCTGGAGATGATGTGGATTTCGTCAGTCGCTTTTTTGCACCGCGCCACGGTATTGAGGAGGACCCGGTGACGGGGTCGCTGCATTGTGCTTTGACGCCTTGGTGGGCAAACCGGTTGCAGCGTCAGAAATTTACCGCAAGACAGTTATCCCAGCGTGGTGGGTATCTGCAATGTGAATTAAAGGGGGACAGGGTTACTTTGCTGGGGCGTGCAGTGACCTATATGGTCGGAACGGTACTTTTATGAATAGCCATTATGAATAGCCATTATGAATAGCCATGCATAAAAAGCCGCTTAATGGGTTCATTGTCGTGGCGAGGCAGGAGCAGTTGTAGGCAGGCCTGCTCCAGGCTGCTATAGTTGGGGAACCTCGGATTCGCTTCGTGTCGAGTGCCTGCTCTATCCAGGGGTTATAAGGCAGGTATCGTCACTAAAGGTTTATGCATGCAGTTTAAAATTCTGATTATATTACTATCGCTACTTGGGCTGCCGGGATGTGCCACGGTCGCCAAAACAACATCACAACCTGCACCGCACCCTATGTCGGACCCCTGGGTTGGGCAGGATAAGGTCTATCATGCACTGGCATCTGCTGCCATAGCGAGGATTGCCGCGCTGGAAGCGGATCGCCATTCCTCAAGTAAGTGTGCGCCACTGGCTGTGGGTTTGGTAGTAACTTTATCGGCAGGTACTGCAAAGGAATTGTACGACCGGGATGTGAGAAAAACTCTTTTTAGTTGGCGCGACATGTTTTGGAATACCTTCGGCGCGCTGTTAGGCAGCTTGAGTGTGTCAAGCTGCTAGTACTGCAATCCGGAACGAAACGACTGCTTAGTTTATAAGCAGTCGTCATAGTTTCATTGGCGGGCTCGAATTTGAGAATCGATTTCCGTTTCCGCCACCAACCAATCATCAACAGGACTGCCACCCTGAAATCCCCGTTGTTGAGCTCGAAAGTAAGCTGCGGTCGCTATCATTTCACGACGAGCCTCATCCGTAAACAGGATGGAAGTGGCTTTTTTTGCCTTAGACGCCGTTTTTGCAGGGGTTTTGGCAGCCGCTTTGACAGCGGTTTTACCGGATTCTGTCAGGGTTTTTTTGGAACGCTTTTTAGTTATGGTTGGTTTTTGGGCGGTTTCGCTGTTTTCCATTATATCCTCTCTATTTTTAGACACGATTTTTTCATATGGGTGAGAAACATGCCGGTGAAATCTGCTGGCTTGTGAGCTTTGTTTGGAATTTTTATTAGAAAAGACGGCTCTGGACAACAACAACTGGCATTGGTCAAAGGCGCTCTGAAGATAACGGCGCTACTCTACCTATATATAGTCCATCGTGTCGCGAAATCAATTCCAGTTCTCAAGCAAAATTACGCTTCGGCATAATCACGCTGCTGTAAAACGGCTTCGGCTTGGCAGCGGTTGACACTATGCAAAGTTCTTACCAGATGGTGACTTTGTAGCTGCGCCAATCAATGGTACTCTAATGCCCGAAAATACCCGATTTTAAGACTAGGGAACTACCGAACCTTAGCGACAGGGGAACCTGTGGGAACCTTGGCGACGGGGAACTTCGGTGAGACTAAGGGCTTTGGCGGCCAGAACTGCGTATCTGCCCAGACCGGTCCCCGTACGTGATGATACTGTAAAGAGAAACAATTATGAGTGTGCAATCTGATATTGAAACCAAACTGACCGCAGCGTTGGATTTGAAGCATCTTGAAGTGATCAACGAAAGCAATAACCACAACGTGCCTCCCGGCTCCGAATCTCATTTTAAGTTGGTTTTGGTTGCAACCGATTTTGATGGCCTGAACTTGGTCAATAGGCATCGTAAAATTAACCAAATACTTGCCCATGAGTTACAGCATCGCATCCATGCTCTGGCATTACACACCTTCACTGAGCAGGAATGGTACGATAGGAATGAGCACGTACCTATGTCCCCGCCGTGTTTGGGTGGTTCTAAGTCCCAATCCTAAATCGTCAACGGAGTATCTTATTGATATTTAACAGTTTAAAATGGCAGAGTGACGAGCGCCTTTACAGCGCACCCGAAGTCTCTAAATTTCGGAGAACTTTTTTCGGAAATTCTGTCCATATATAATCAGAGACCGGCAGTGCCGGCAGTGATTATTCTACTAAGAACACAATTAAGGGTGATCATGTCCACGAAACAGTCAGTATCATTATTAAAAAAGTTCGTCAGTCAGCAAATTATCGGACAGCAATTATTGGTGGACCGGTTATTAATCGCCTTGTTATGCGATGGGCATTTGTTGGTGGAGGGTGCTCCAGGTTTGGCGAAAACCCGTGCAATCAAAGTGTTGAGTGACGGAGTGGAGGGGGATTTTCAAAGAATCCAGTTTACTCCCGATTTACTGCCCGCCGACTTAACCGGCACCGAGATTTTTCGGCCCCAAAACGGTTCATTTTCGTTCCAAAAAGGGCCTTTGTTTCACAATCTGATTTTAGCAGATGAAATTAACCGGGCGCCGGCAAAGGTGCAGTCGGCTTTGTTGGAGGCGATGGCAGAACGTCAAATTACCGTAGGGACAGCCACCTATCCACTGGAGAATCTGTTTCTGGTCATGGCCACCCAAAATCCTATCGAGCAAGAAGGCACATACCCCTTACCGGAAGCCCAACTGGATAGGTTTTTAATGCACGTTACTGTGGATTATCCCGATCCGGAATCGGAAAAATCCATATTGGCTATTGCGCGAAAAGAGGCCGTGCAGGACCTGTCAAAACCCGGTGGTGGAGCAGGGGCAAGTGCCATGGAAACCAAGCCTTTTCTCACTCAAGCGGATTTGTTTCAAGCGCGCAAGGAAGTGCTTGACGTATTCATGGCCGCCAATTTGGAGCAATACCTGTTGGAACTGGTATTAACCACGCGTAATCCCGGACCCTATGGAGAAGATTTGGGGCAGTGGGTTCAGTTTGGTGCCAGTCCCAGGGCCAGTATTGCACTGGATCGATGTGCTCGGGCCCATGCCTGGTTGGCAGGACGGGATTATGTGGATCCTGAGGACATTCAAGTCATGGCGTATGATGTTATGCGTCACCGCATAGTTCTCAGTTATGAGGCCGAAGCAGAAGGAATTACGCCGGATCGGTTGATCAAGGAGCTCATAGACCGAATTGCGGTGCCATGATTCACAAGTGGTTTAAACATGGCGTCTTAACCGAGTCCGAGCCGGTGGCCGAGACCACGGACGTGTTGTTGGATCCCAACGCCAACGGTTTGATTTATATCGAGACCAAAAACCTTATTGCATTGCGTCACGCTGCTGAATCCTTACCATTGTCTACAGCCAGGGTACGATCCTTACAAAGCGGTACCTATTATTCTCCGTTTAAAGGTCGAGGCATGGAATTCGATGAGTTGCGCCTGTATCAAGCCGGAGACGATGTGCGCACCATGGATTGGCGGGTTACGGCCAGGACCGGCAAACCCCACACCAAATTATTTCGCGAAGAGCGCGAGCGTACCGTGTTCTTGTGGATGGATTTTCGCAGTTCAATGTTTTTTGGAACGCAAGGCCAATTCAAATCGGTGCAGGCTGCCAGAGCGGCCGCACTGTTGGCTTGGAGTGCGGCGCACCAGGGCGATCGTCTCGGGGGACTGTTGTTTAATGAGGGGCAACATACGGAGATTCGGCCCCAACGTGGAAAACTGGCTGTATTGCATTTGTTACAAAAAATCTCACAGCACAGCAAACGAGTGCAAGAGTTGCGGGAGTTTGTGGATTTTGGCGACGAGCAAAACAGTGGGACTCAAGGCAGTAGCATGCAACAGTCATTAGCGCGCATGCGCCGTTTGGCCAAGCCGGGCAGTTTGGTGTTTTTAATCGGTGACTTTCGGCAACTGGATCAAAAGTCAGAGTCACATTTGTACCAGTTATCGCGTCACAATGATGTGGTAATGTTGTTGTTGTATGATCCTATGGAAACCGATTTACCGCCCTCAGGCTATTATCGTGTGAGTGACAATATCAATACCATGGCTATTGATACGCGTTCACAAAGTCAGCGCCAAGCTTATAAAGACCGATTTCAGAGCAATACCCAATATCTGGTTCACTTGTGTAAACGTCATCGCATCCACTTTATGACTTTATCCACTACCGATCCGGTAGTGGATACTCTGCAACGGGAGATGGGGGTGAAGCTTCATGCATCCTAACGCGGCGGAGTTGCCCTTGCGTGATATACACGTTCCCGATGCTATTGGCTGGTGGCCGGTGGCTATGGGTTGGTGGCTATTGTTGGCTTTTGTCGCTGTTATTTTGTTGCTCCTTTTGTTCTATATGCATAAACACAAGCATAGGCATGTGCAAAAGGCCGCGTCGCGCGAAGTGGATGATACCTATGCGGCATATCGACACCACCGGGACGCGACGCGTTTTGTGCGGGAGTTGTCTGTATTATTGCGTCGCATTAGTGTTTCCCGCTATGGTGGCCCCAAAGTGGCCGGCTTAACCGGAGATTCCTGGCTGGCGTTTTTGGACCAAGGCCTGGTGCCGCACTATAACCGTAGCGGACTGAAGTTCAGCCAGGGCGTGGGACGCTTGCTGATTACCGTCCCTTATGCACCACATAATAACGTGACTACCCACACTGCCGCTAACACCAATACCATTACCAACGCCAATACCAACGCAACCATTGACGTGGATGGGCTGCATCGTTTGGCAGTAGAGTGGGTGGCCTCATTGTCCATGCCTAACGCCCTGGATAAAAACTTGGAACGGTTAAAAAGCCAGGTAAGTAGCGAGGAGGGCGTTCGTGTTTCAGTTTGAGTGGCTTTGGGTGTTAGCCTTTTTACCATTGCCCATATTGGTACGTCTGTTCGTATCTCCTGCGCACTCACAGGAGGCGGCTTTGCGAGTGCCCTTTGTTAACGAGTTTGAAGGGATAAAGTCCCATGGCCTGGGCTTTGAAACGCAACGTCTGAACCTGTGGTTAATATCTCTGGCATGGATTCTGTTTGTTTGTGCCGCCGCCCGACCGCAGTGGTTGGGTGATGCGCTGGAATTGCCCGTTAGTGGTCGTGATTTGTTACTGGCAGTGGATCTTTCCGGGTCCATGGAAACCGAAGATTTTTTTCTGGAGAACCAAAGTGTCAACCGATTGGTGGCTACCAAAGCGGTCGCGGGGGAGTTTATCGACCGACGCGTGGGTGATCGCCTGGGCTTGATTTTGTTTGGACGCAATGCTTATTTACAAGCACCACTGACGTTTGATCGGGAAACGGTAAAAACCTTGTTGTATGAATCGGTAATCGGATTGGCCGGTAAGGAAACCGCTATTGGTGATGCTATCGGTTTAGCCGTGAAGCGATTGCGCAGTTCGCACGATGCTTCCAAAATCAGTGGTGAGACTTTGGGGCAGCAGAACCTCAATGATAAAGTACTGATCTTGCTTACCGATGGCGCCAACACCGCCGGGGAAGTTGAACCGGTAAAAGCGGCAGAGCTGGCTGCCACGGTAGGGCTGAAAATTTACACCGTGGGCATCGGGGCGGATGAGATGATCCAACCGTCCTTCTTTGGGGGGCGTCGGGTTAACCCTTCTTTGGACCTGGATGAAACCACCCTGCAAACAATTGCACAGCAAACGGGAGGACGGTATTTTCGAGCCCGCGATACCACCGAGCTGGCACAGATATACGATGCCTTGGACAAACTGGAGCCCATTATCCAGGAAACCCAGTCGTTTCGGCCTACGACCGCCTTATTTCACTGGCCGTTGGGCTTGGCGTTGTCTTTAGCCACGCTGGTTGTGTTACGGCGTTGGCAGTGAGGTTTGACGATGGAACTGGTGCAGAACTTTCATTTTTTAAGACCCTGGTGGTTATTGGCCTTATTGCCTTTGGGATTGCTGACCTGGGTCAGTTGGAAACATAAATTGTTCAGTCACAGTTGGAGCGCGGTATGCGATCAGCGTTTATTGCCGTATATTTTGGTAGGAGCCTCAAGCGGGCACTCCCGATTTCCGGCTTATCTGGCGGCGTTGACCGGCTTGTTGGTGATCATTGCCTTGGCAGGCCCGGTATGGAAGGAGTTGCCACAACCTCTGTATCGAACTCAATCATCTTTGGTCATTGCGCTGGATTTATCGGCCTCTATGGACGCCAGCGATATCAAGCCCAGTCGGATAGAGCGGGCCAAACTTAAAATTTTGGATATGCTGGGGCGCAGCCGTGAAGGCCAGACTGCATTGGTGGTATATGCGCAAGAGTCTTTTGTGGTTAGTCCCTTAACCGATGACAGCAAAACCATCGCCGCATTGGTCACAAGTTTAAACACGGAAATCATGCCGACTCAGGGCAGTGAACCTGCCAAGGCCGTGGAGAAATCTATAGAACTACTCAAGCAGGCCGGGGCTCAACAAGGGATGATTTTGTTAATCACGGATGGTGTGGGCGATGCGAATGTATCCGACATGGCAGCGGCAGTTCGCTTTAAAGGTCACAGTTTGTCGGTATTAGCCATTGGCACAGAAACAGGAGCCCCCATTGCCCAAAAGGGTCGTTCCTATCTCAAAGATGCCAACGGAGAAATTGTGGTGGCAAAACTGGATGAAGCACCGCTGCAGGATTTGGCAGTCAAAGCCGGTGGGCGTTACAGTCGTTTTGTGACCACCGACCGTGATATTGATTATCTATTGCAACCCTTAGAGCAGTCACGTCACAGTGCAAATAGGGTAGAGCAAAACAAAAACCAGATCAAAGCAGACCGTTGGCAGGAAGAGGGTCCGTGGATTGCGTTGTTGTTACTGCCGTTGGCGGCATTGGCATTTCGACGCGGTTGGATCGCGATACTCGTGTTGGCGATTGCACCTTTACCGAATACCGGTCATGCGTTTGAATGGCAACAATTGTGGATCAGCAAAGATCAACAAGCCATGAAATTGTATCAAGCGGAGGAATATGGAAAAGCTGCCAAGTTGTTTGATTCAATGCCATGGCGAGCCGCTGCTCACTATAAGGCTGGTAATTATAATAAAGCTTTACAATTATTGGACGGTGTGGACAGCGTGGAGGCGATTTACAATAAAGGTAATGCACTGGCGAGGCTGGGGAAGTATGAGGAAGCGGTAGCGGCCTACGATCAAGTGTTAAAGAAAAACTCGTCACACCAGGATGCGCACTACAATAAACAGTTATTGGAGCAATATCTGAAAAAAGATCCCAATCAGCAGAATCAGGAGCAAGAAAAGCAGCAACAAAACCAAAATCAAAAGCAAGAACAAAACCAATCACAACAGCAATCCGGCGAGCAAAACGGGCAGCAGGGGCAGCAGCAAGGAGAGCAACAACAAAGTGAGCAGAAAGGCGGTTCGGGCTCACAACAGCAGGACCACGCTCAATCCGGTAGTAAGGACAATCCCGCCGATGATCAAGACATTCGCGAACAGGCGCAGCGGGACGCAGCTAAAGACGGCGATCCATCGCAACAACAAAACATGGCGAGCCGGGATGGCAAAGACAAACATCAGAAAGATGAAAAAGGCGATCAGCAGGCCCTGTTAGCGGATGAGAAGCAGGGCGACAAGGGCGATGAAAACAAGAATGAGAACACGTCAGAACAAGCGGCTACTGCAACTATGACGGAAACCGCTCAGGCTACACAGCAGTGGTTGCGGCGGATACCCGATGATCCGGGCGGATTATTGCGTCGTAAATTTTTATATCAATCCCAACGCAGTCGTTCACAGGGGGATGGCTCAAAACCATGGTAACTATGCAAGGTTCAATACAGGGTTTGTTCGCGAGGCTTTGGCCGGCTGTATTTTATATTTTTGTAATGTATTTTGCCGCTACAGTTACCGGCACAGCTTATGCCGCTATATCCGTGAGTGTGGATCGCGCTACGATTTCCCAGGATGAATCCTTTTATTTGGAATTTTCCAGCGACTCCAATGTGGATGATGATCCTGACTTCAGCCCCTTGAACAAAGATTTTCACATCGTCAATCAAAGCAACAGTAGCAGCATGCGTATCATCAATGGTCGAGTCAGCCGGGAAAGTACCTGGTCATTAATGTTGATGGCAAAACGCGCCGGTAACTTGGTGATTCCCAGTATACGTTTTGGCAGTGACAAGAGCCCCCAAAAACGTATTACCATTAAAAAGTCTGTTAAATCCAATGGAGAAAAGGGAACCAGTGCTTTGTATATTGAGGCAGAAACCAATACAAAAAATCTCTATGTACAGTCACAATTGTTGTATACCGTTCGCATTTACTCAGCAATCAATCTAATGAAACTGGCCTTGCCTGAGCCCAATATCAGCGCCGGTGAAGCTATTATTGAAAAATTTGACACAGACGCCAGTTATGAAAAACGTATCAAAGGAAGACGTTATAAAATATTTGAAAAACGCTATGCTATTTTTCCTCAAAAAAGCGGCACTTTGGTCATTGATGGCACGCAATTTACCGCACAATACGTGGACAATCGACGTGCGTTGCGAACTAAGGTATTGAATACTGATCCCATCAATATCAGCGTCAAACCCAAACCCGCATTGCCGGCCTTGAAAAACAAACCCTGGCTTCCGGCAGAGAAAATTCAGATAAAGGAAGAGTGGCCGGACGACCCGCCGCAGTTTTCGGTGGGAACCCCGGTTACGCGTACCCTGACCATCGTGGCCGGAGGTTTGACCTCGGCGCAACTTCCACAGCTGCAAACCGATATGCCAAAGACCATGAAGTTGTATCCTGATAAACCATCATTACAAGATAATAAAAGCACTGAGGGTATCATTGGTATTCGTCAGGAAAAAACCGCATTTATTCCCACACGTGAAGGCGAGTTTCGTTTGGAAGCAATAGAAATTCCCTGGTGGAACACCCGCGAAGATCGCTTGGAAACGGCAGTGGTACCGGCTCGCACGGTTTTGGTGCGCCCAGCACCCGCCATGGAACCCGCTGCCGGCTCTGGTATCGCTGAATTGGGTCAGGCTCCTACCCCTCAATCCACTTCCAGTACTACCGCACCGTCGGCTGATGCCGGCTGGTGGCGTTGGTTGGCTATCGGGAGTACCCTGGGTTGGATTATGACAATAGTGTTATTGTGGTATCGAAAGCCGGCTCCGGTAGTCGAGACTCGCGCGAGCATTCCTCCGGCCGCGGGTTTCAAAGTAAACCATACCGCTATGCGCGAACTGGACAAAGCCTGTCGGGCCAATGACGCGCTCGCAGCGAAGAATGCCTTGTTATCTTTGGGTAAATCCCTGTTTCCGGATAATCCACCCACCAGTCTGGGTGAACTGGCGAAATTGAGTGATGGCAGCGATGGCGGAGGTGGTGAAGTGGCGCAACAAATTCGCTTGTTGAATCAATCCATCTATAGTGAAGAATCCGGCTCTTGGCAGAGCGAGGCCTTGTTGGCGGCAATCAAACGGTTCAAACCGTCCATGCAGCCAAACCAAGGGGGTCAGGAAAAAAATGTTATACTGCCTCTGCATATTTCCGTGAATAATGGGAATCGTGCATGAAGCGCAGAAAGGTAGAAACCCGAGTTAAAAGGCGGCGTACAGAAGGCAACGATGCATGAAACAATCCAATAGCAACGATACAAAAAGACCGGCCTTACCGGAAAAATGGTTGGTCCCTATGCGTTTAGGTATTTATGCCGTGTTAGCCGGGTGTTCCGCTTTTGTTTATTTTAATGCCAGGGATTTGGAAGCTACGCATTTAATGGTATTGGTCCCCATTGTTCTTGTGTGCGCTATGGCTTTGATGGATTGTAAATTGAGTGAACGTTACTGGAAAGAAAACGGTTCACAAAAAACGGGTTCGTAAAAACAGACAGAGTCATGGGTAGGTATAGACCACCACAAAAACCCGGTTCCAAGTATATTACCCCGGAAGGCATGAAACGTCTTTCGGATGAATTGGACTTTTTATGGAAAAAAAAACGCCCTGAGGTAACCCAGGCTTTGAGTGCTGCGGCTGCGGAGGGCGACCGCTCCGAAAACGCCGAATACATCTATCGCAAAAAGCAACTAAGGGAAATTGATTCCCGTGTGCGGTTTTTGCGAAAACGGTTGGAAAACATGACAGTGGTGAGTCAAAAACCTTCGGACTTGAACCGGGTATTCTTCGGTGCCTGGGTTACCCTGGAAGATGATTTGGGTGAGGAAGCCCGTTATCGCCTTGTAGGACCGGACGAATTCGATTATAAGAACAATTTGATCAGTATGGATTCGCCGATGGGCAAGGCCTTAATGGGAAAAACGCTGGATGCCGATGTGATGGTGGCTACGCCCAAAGGGGATCGAGAATACATCATCACCAGAATAGAATACGACTAGTCGGCGAAATCGTAACTGGACCCGATTAGAACACATTTTAGTCGATGAAATAAAACACAGCCTTTTGGAAAACAGGAATTACTATGTACGTACCTAAATCTGCCCGATCCATTCAAGAATACATTGAACTGGTTAACGCCGCCTTAGACGAGATTTTCGATCTCAGAGCATCCATTGAGTACGATGAGGAATACATGGGTGATGCCTCAATCTTTTTGAGCGAATTGGAACGGGGCGTAAAAAGTTTACTCCAATCCTTGCAATCCGGTGACTATGAGTTCGGAGGTGAGCCTTTGTCTTTCGCTCATATCGTGAAAAAGACTGACGAACGCCTGCTGCCTTTTAAGCATTTACTGAATCTCATTATTAAAACCCATGAACAAGGCCTGGATGACGGCGCTGACTGAGCATTCGGCCGTAAGGTGGTTCCTTATGTCGCCCCAGGGTTTCTTTTTCAAATCCCTTTAGGCACAAAAGCAATTTCATCACCGTCTGCAACGGGGCTATCCTCTTTAGCGAACTGCTTGTTAACAGTTATATTCAGCTTTTGTTCTTTGAAATGTTGTTCCCAGATAGTCCCTCGTTGTCGTAACCATTGCAACAACTGTGCGACCGTCTCAATGGTGGCAGGGACCTCGAGTTGCTCCGAATCCTGACCCACCCGTTTGGCCAGTGAAATAAAATACAGCAAAGTCAGGCTTTTATGGTTACTGCTGTTCGAGGCCGGTTCTTTGGGGACGCTGTAAAGGCCAAACCCGGCTTGACTACGGCGTTTGAGATAGTCCTGCCAATTGCTTTCGTAGTTGCGGGCGAGGGAATACAGTGTCGTCCAAGCGTAGATTCCGGTGCTGTGGCCATCATCAAAATGCAAATTGACGGCATAGTTTCCCACGGGTTCAATTTTGTTGATATTGACCTGCTCTTTTCCGGTTATCACTTGTCCGCGTTGCTGAGCGGCTTCCACTTCAGCGGATGTGGAAAATACGCGCAAGTACTCGCACGGCAATTCAAACTGTTCGCCGTTATCAAATACCAGTTCCAGAGTTTTGCGCTTTTGGTGCAGTTTGATTTCTACCGGTATGGGGTCGGATGGCGTCATGGCAGCGGTTTTTGTTCAACCTATTTGAATAGATAGTGTTTGCGTATTGGCGATTTTACTTCCCACACACAGGACATGCCCGCCGGAAAGTTGACCAGATCGCCCTCACGGATGGTGACCGGTTCGCCTTGTTCGGGAGTCACTACAACCTCTCCCTCAAGGATGTAACAAACCTCAGTTTGGTCATACGTCCAGTCAAATGTAGAGATTTCTTTGGTCCAGATGGGCCAGGCATCCACTTCCATGGCATCCAGTTTGGCCGGTGAGACATTGTGTTCAATTGTGATATCCATGTGGAATTTCCCGCATAAAAGCCGGATTGTAACCAGTTTCGATGCTCACAACAATGTGAAATCCAATGTGGGACAAATATTGTGTGTATGAAACTTTAATTGTGTGTCACATCTATGGCATAGCACTAAAGAAAACAGTGACATCTGGCGAATAGATAATGTCGATGCGGGATCAGCATCGAATGGTGTAAAAGGGATCGATATGTTGAATGGAATCGTGGCCGGAAATAATGCGAGGTCGTCTGCGCCAATTACCTTGGCATAGGACACAGTATGGCAATGCTTGAACCAAGAATGGATTCCCCGACGGGAAAACCGTCAGTGCTGGAATCCGCTTATGATTTGCAAAGAGAATATATTCGCAATGGTGATGCTACCCGATTGTTTTGCGATATTTTGTCTTTGCTTATCAACGAAACTGGCAGTCACTGCGGTTTTATCAGCGAAGTGAATAATGCTTCTTTAGACCCGCATTTAAATTTACGAGCGCTGGTTCCCAATCAACCCCCTTCTTCGTGGCAGCAATCCGGTCAGCGAGCCGAGTTGGATTTTTACAAGCGGTCGCTGCTGATGTCCACCGTACATTCCGGATTAGTGACAATAGCCAATGGCTTGGAAGTCCTACCGGTGTTTCAGCCGTCGCTGGAATCGTTTTTGGGAATTCCCTTGTTGCTGGATGGGCATGTGCTGGGCCTGATCTGTCTGGCTAATCGTGAACAGGGTTACAATGAAACCATGGTCCGCAGCCTCAAACCGCTGATTTGCGTTTGTGAAGATGTGTTTAGCTCAGAGCTGCGATCACGGCTACGCCAAAAGACTCGCAGCCTCAGCGAGGAATCGGTAACGGTTCAATCTCTTAACCACAAGTGGCAGGATTTTGTGAACAGTTCTCCAATGGGAGTCGTGGAATGGAATACGCATCTTAACATCGTGCAGTGCAATAGCGCTGTTGAAAGAATTTTCGGGTTTGAACACAATCAAATCCTATCTGAGGATCTTATCGATCTGATATGGCCAAAACAAAAATCTGCCGCCATCAAGCAACAGTGGTTAGACAAGTTGCAAAGTGGGGTGGGATTTAGCGATATCACCGAACATCTAAACGAATTTGGCCGGACCGTTCGCTGCCAATGGTTTCATCATCCCCTAAAAACGGACAGCAGCGTCTATGGCATTATATCCTTAGTGCACGACATTACCGTGGTTGACGAGCCAAACCGTTCGGATCACCCCAAACAAAATAACTTTTTAGCAGTCATGAGCCACGAGTTACGTACTCCTATGAATGGGGTCGTCGGTATGGTGGATTTATTGAATGATACACCACTGCAAACCGATCAAAGGCGTTTGTTGAATACCATTCGTGCTTCGGCCTTCAGTTTGTTGCAGATTCTTGATGATATATTGGATTTTTCCAAAATCGAAGCGGGCAAACTGCACGTGGAATATTTGCCGTTATCGGTCACAGAGGTCGTAGAAAGTGTAGCAGAAACACTTATCCCCAATGTGTTGAAGAAACAACTGGAGTTTTTCATCTACGTAGACCCCAAGATTCCGGCATTTGTGGAATTGGATCCGGTACGTTTGCGACAAATCTTGTTTAACTTAAGTGGTAACGCAATAAAATTTACGCACAATTCTGCGAATGGTAAGGGCCGGGTGAGTATTAGCGCTGAATGGATCGCTGCCAAGAACGGTACTTCTGATTACATCGCCTTTAAGGTAAAGGATACCGGCATTGGTATATCCAAGGAGGCGCAAGAAACCCTGTTTAATCCTTACGTACAGGCCCGAAGCGACACCAACCGTCTCTATGGCGGTACGGGTTTGGGTTTGTCTATCACTGCCAAACTCTGTGAACTGCTTGGGGGGCAAGTGGAACTGTGTAGCGAAGAAGGGAAAGGCTCTGTGTTTACGGTCAAATTACCCGTAAAGACAACGATAATCGAAGATGTGGAACAAGAATTGCCTAAAGGTAAAACAGTTGCCTTACTCTCCAGCGACCCGGAATTGGTATCCCAACTCAATAAGTATTTGGTCAGTTGGGGCGTTTCCATGACGGCCCTTGGGGCCGAGGTACCACAGCAGGAATTGTCGCAGTTCGATGTGCTTATTTTGGACACGGTTTATACAGAACAGGACTTGTCTTGTATAAAACAGAAAAATCTTGGCGAAACTACCCGGGTTATTCTGCTGAAATCCAGCTCTGACGCCAATTTTGGCGATGAGGTGGTGGAGGTGGTTTGTGATCCTTTGCTGCAATCCGCGTTCAAATCCGCGCTGGCCAAGTGCCTTGGGGTTGAAGAGTTGGTATTCGAGCGGGAATACACCCAATATGACCAATACCCCCAGGCGCGCATATTGGTGGCGGAAGACACGGAAGTCAATCAGGATGTGATCCACCAACAACTGCTTAAGTTCGGGTGCTATTTTGATATCGTGGAAAACGGCACAAAGGCTTTGGAAAAATGGCGGTCCGCAGACTATGATTTGTTACTAGTGGACTGTTTCATGCCTGAAATGGATGGTTTTCAATTAACGGAAGCCATTCGTGCGGAAGAACGGGGTAGCCAAGGGCATACACCTATCGTCGCGTTCACGGCGAACACCTTGACCGAGGAAGTTCAAACTTGTTTGAATAGCGGTATGGATGACATTTTAGCGAAACCGGTGGAGTTGACTAAGTTGGCGCATACCCTGGATAAGTGGTTAGAAAAAGATAGTGGGACAAAACCCCCGCAAAGTGGCCGCATAGATGCGGCATCAGACAATAACACTGAGCATACACCTGTGGATCAATTGCACCGCGTTCTGGTTGTAGAAGACGAACAAATGAACCGCACCATGTTCGTGGAAATGATTAGTAGTTTAAATTTTGAAGCGGACAGTGTGGCTAACGGTGAAGAAGCCTTGGCAGCCCTGCAAAAAACCAACTACGGATTGATCATCACCGATCTGCAAATGCCCCACATGGATGGGTTTGAGCTGGCTCAAGCCTTGTATAAGCGACAGAGGCCCGAAAAACGTACGCCACTGGTGATGATGACAGGAACCATACCGGCGGAAAATGAAAAACAGGTGTTTTTCGACAACGGTGTACGCGAGTTTGTCGCCAAACCCGTGAGTTTGAACACCTTACGCAGTGTGTTACAAAAATACTTGTCCGGCGATCCCGGTCAGTACAGTACAGGTTTGGATCCGGTGAAACGCAAGGATACAGAACTGCCCGTGGATATTGCTGTGCTGGAAGGATTGGTTGGCAACGACCCCGCAATCCATGCCTCCCTGTTACAAAAATTTGTGATTTCGCTGAACGATATTCTCGGCGACATGAGGCTTGCCTTCGATGCGAAATCCATGGTGGAGATAAAGGCGCTGGCCCACAAACTCAAAGGTCCGGCCAAGTCCATTGGCGCGGAACGCTTGGCGCAAATATGCATCGAGTTGGAGAAAGCGGGGAAAGCGGAGAATATGGATGAAATTAACCGTTGGCGTGCACCCTTACAGGATGAAGCGGAAACGGTTGCTCAGTTTATCCAGAATATGTAGGACTTAAAGTACCGAGCACAAGGAAAGGATGCGCAGGAGACATTTCGTATGGGAAAACAGAAAGTCCTTGTGGTAGATGATGAGCCCTTTAATTACGAGTTGATCAAACCCGTATTAGGTGAGGAATTTCAAATCGACTACGCCGGTTCCGGCGATGACTGTATTCAGTTTCTCACAGCTCACATCCCCGATATTATTTTACTCGATGTGGAAATGCCGGGTATGAACGGCTATGAAACCTGTCAGTTAATCAAAAACAGCGAGCTTACGCGGAATATCCCGGTCACTTTTGTCTCTGCCAGAGATTCGGTTGAGGAGCGCCTCAAAGGGTATGAGGTAGGCGGCGATGACTATGTAATCAAGCCTTACTCTGCTGCGGAGTTACGCAGCAAAATAGAAGTGGCAATCTATAAAAATCAGGAAAAAGAGCAACTGAAACAAAATGCTACCGAAGCCATGGGCACGGCAATGACAGCCATGACCAGTGCCGGAGAGCTGGGTGTGGTGCTGCACTTTTTCGAAGCCAGTTTTTCCTGCAAAAATATCATTGATCTCGCCGATTTGGTGCTCGATTCCATGTCCAGCTTCGGTTTAAGTTGCATAGTGTATATCAGTACCAAGAACGGGGAAGTCACTAAGTGTTCCAACGGAAAACCCCCCAGTACGCTGGAGTTGGAGCTGATGCAAATGGTGCGCAGTAAGGATCGTATCTTTGATTTTGATTTACGTACCGTAATCAATTATCCCAATATCAGCTTGCTAATCAAAAACATGCCAGGAGAAGACCGGGACAAATACGGTCGCATCAAAGACAATATGGCTATTTTAGTGGAAGGCGCAGAATCCAGAATCAGAGCCATCGAAGTGGAAGAGCGTTTGGGGTGGCAACAAAACGCCATAATCGATTTGGTGGACAAAACCCAGAAAACGCTGGAGATCATCAGCTACGAACAACAGCAAAACAAAGAACAAAGCGTTTCCAATATGGATCAAATGATGAGTTCGCTGGAAGACTCCTTTATGACACTGGGACTCACCGAAGAGCAGGAACAATCCTTACTTTCCGTGACCCAAACCGCCGCCGACAAGGCTTTGGAACTGTACGAAGCCGGCCTGAAAATGGACAAACAATTCCAGATGGTCATGGACGAACTTAAGCGCGTCATCTCCAAATAAACCCAATCGCATCTCACCAGTTCCCCCCCCCCATAACCATAACCACAACCACAACCACAACCACAACCACAGGCGTAGGGCGGGTTAGCTTGCGTAACCCGCCGAGCAGAGTATCCGTCTTCCTCACTCAATCACAAGCCCCCGCTAGAGGGTTTGCGGTTGATAGTTAGCTTGGTGTTTTAAAACACCAAAGCAAATCTGAACGAGCTTACGCATGGCGGCACACAAAGCAGACATTTTGGTTTTTCCCTGCTTTAGCA